>NZ_JBFBJJ010000015.1:0-47816 GCF_040686055.1 Microbacterium sp. NPDC086615 | reverse complement strand
TGACCTTCACCTCCCTCTACGACGACACCGTCGGCGGAGACACCCTCGCCGACGGCGACGACACCACCCCCAACCCCGGCGACTGGAACGGCATCAACGCCTCAGGTAGAAAAGCACGCGTGGCCCTGGATCAAACTAGGGTCGGTTTCGCCCGGCACGGCGTCTCCACGAGTGAGACTCTCTCCACCAGCGTGACGTCCTCGAAGATCGACGGCGGAATCTCCGCAAGCTGGATCGGCGGGGCGGTCACGGTGACAGGCAACACCGTGAAGGATGGATCTGTCGTCGTGGACCGCCCGGATGGTTCCGCCTACGCCTTCGGCGTCACGGTCACCGGGAACAAGATTCAAGGTGGAAAACTCAGCGTCCGATCTGAGAACTTCAGCGCCGCCGCACCCGCCATCAAAGTCACAGGCAACAGCATCAGCGGGTTCACCCCCTACTACGGGGCCGACAATCGATACGAGTTCCCGTTCGAGATCCGGGACGTCAAGCTGCGACCGTCCAACCTCACCGGCAACACCGTCACCGGGAACACCGCCGATGTCTTCCAGCTCTCCGGCACTCTGATCGAGAACTGGACCCTGCCCACCACTGGGCCCCGCATTCTCATCAACGACGACGACGCCGACTACGACGACTTCACCGTCGCCGCAGGCGTCTCCCTCACCGCCCCCGCAGGAACGGTGGTGAAATTCGGTGCAAGCTCCGGAATGAGTGTCGAGGGCTCTCTCGTTGCCAATGGCACGGCAGCGGCACCGGTGACCTTCACCTCCCTCTACGACGACACCGTCGGCGGAGACACCCTCGCCGACGGCGACGACACCACCCCCAACCCCGGCGACTGGAACGGCATCACCATCGCTGAAGGAGGATCAGTTTCGGGCACCAACCTGACTCTGCTGTATGCGAACTCTGCTCTGTCGAGTAGCGACGACAGCGCATACGTGGGGCTCTCGAACGCGACGGTCCGAATGAGCGGTCAGACCTGTGTCAACGTCGCCGGCGCAGATTCGCGCAGCTACTTCCACGGCGTCCTGCGCGACTGTTCCGTAGGTATCGCTGGCGGCTCTGCGCTCTTCGATGCGACCGGTATCGACTGGGGTTCCGCGGCGGGGCCACCCCCGTATGGCGAAGGCCCAAGCATCGAGGGTCCAGGGGTCATCGCATTCCCGTGGGTTGGTGCGACGGTGCCGACGCCGAAGCCCCCCGCTACTCAGGTAGTGTCGCCCTGTGAAGGACACCCGGTGCTCTTCATCGGCGTGAGGGGGTCAGGCGAATCACCCCAGGGGACGGCAGCCACCACACCGTCCGCGTACACGACCGACTCTCAGTGGACAGTCGGCTCGGAGTTCACCGGAATGGGACCTTTTGTCCAGGGCATGCTCGACGGGCGCGGACCCGGCGGAAACCCCACGGCACGAGACTCGTTTATTCAGACGTTGGAAGAAGAGGGCATCCCACGATCTCAAGTCGAAGTTCGTGCTCTGGTCTACGAAGCGGCACCGACCTCTTTGTTGCTCCATTCCGTCCGTTCC
Organism: Microbacterium sp. NPDC086615; assembly: GCF_040686055.1. Classification (NCBI taxonomy): domain Bacteria; kingdom Bacillati; phylum Actinomycetota; class Actinomycetes; order Micrococcales; family Microbacteriaceae; genus Microbacterium; species Microbacterium sp. NPDC086615. The sequence continues at coordinate 46,278 of NZ_JBFBJJ010000015.1, read as the reverse complement.
TGGGTACCCCTGAGGATTAGCGGCGACATGATCGCCGAGTACCTCGCGAGCGTCGAGAGCGGATCCGCAGCGCTCACGAGTCTGCTGAGGGGCAAGCACACTGCCTGCCCCGAGCAGAAGATCGTCCTCGCCGGCTACTCGCAAGGAGCACTCGTCATCCACCACGCACTCAACCGGCTCTCCGACGCCAATGCGGACGTCGTCAACAGCATCGTCGCCACCAACCTTCTCGCCGACCCTGCTCAGGCAGTGTTCAGCAATCATGTGAAGATGGGCTCGAGCGAGGCCTCCGTCGGTGGCTTGACCCAAGCCTGGACAGGCGCTGATCGACGAGACATTCCGCAGGGCGTCCCCGTGAGATCGTTCTGCGACGACCTCGACGCGGTTTGTGCCCCAGAAGCCGCGTCGTGGGTCAAGGTCGACGGGGAAGAGGTCTACGGCTTCGAAGTACACACTCACTACGACACGCTCGACATGCGAGCATTGGGACGCCTCGCCGCCTGGGACACTGCAGACGCGGTGAAGGGTGGGAAGAGCGGCGACGGCGACTGACCTCGCGACATCGAGACGACCGCGCCAGCGCCGCCTCCCACCTTCGATAGACTGGCCTCACGCTTTCCCCTGCGCCCGCGCGCGACTGTAAGGAGCCCCATGAGCAACCCCATCGGTGATCCCGGCCACGGACACTCGCCCGCAGCCTGGACGGCCGTGATCATCATGCTGCTCGCGTTCACGCTCGGAACGCTGTTCTTCTGGCTCGACATGCCCGTGCTCGTGTGGGCCTCGGTGGGTCTGCTCGTCGTCGGCGCGATCGTCGGATGGGCCATGGGCAAGGCCGGATACGGCGCGAACGGCTCGAAGACCAGCCCGAAGGCCCACTGACCGTGCTGGCCGATCTCACGGCCGGGGCGGTAGAAGACGCAGAGAAGCGCGCCGAGACGCGTTCCCTAGCCGAGGTCGAGCGCGACGCTCTCGCGCAGACCCCCGCGCGAGACGCTCTGGCGATGCTCGCGCCCGCCGACCGGGTCAAGATCATCGCCGAGGTCAAGCGCGCGAGCCCGTCGCGAGGCGACCTCGCGTCGATCCCCGACCCCGCTCGTCAGGCACGCCTGTACGAAGAGGGCGGCGCGTCCGCGATCTCCGTGCTCACCGAGGGACGCAAGTTCAAGGGCAGCCTCGCCGACCTCGAGGCCGTCCGGGCGGCTGTCAGCGTCCCCGTGCTGCGCAAGGACTTCATCGCCACGCCGTACCAGGTGCTGGAAGCCCGTGCCTCGGGCGCGGACCTCGCACTCCTGATCGTCGCCGCTCTCGACCAGAAGACGCTCACCGAGCTCTACGGCCTCGTGACCGATCTCGGCATGACGGCGCTCGTCGAGACGCACTCGGCGGAAGAGCTCGACCGCGCCGTCGACCTGGGCGCGAAGCTCATCGGCGTCAACGCCCGCAACCTGTCGACCTTCGAGCTCGATCGCGATCTGTTCGGCTCCCTCGCCGACCGCTTCCCGGCCGACGCCGTCAAGATCGCCGAGTCGGCGGTGCTCGCACCCGCCGACGTGGCCCACTACCGCGCCGCGGGCGCCGATGTCGTGCTCGTGGGCGAAGCCCTCGTCACGGGCGACCCCGTCGCCACGCTCCGCGCGTTCCTCCAGGAGACGTCATGACCACCAGCCTGCGCGACCAGAAGGGGCCGTTCTTCGGTGACTTCGGCGGCCGGTACATGCCCGAGTCGCTCATCGCCGCGATCGACGAGCTGACCGCGGTCTACGAATCGGCGATGGCCGACCCCGAGTTCCACGCCGAACTGCGGGCCCTGCTGCACGATTACGCCGGGCGCCCGTCGGCCCTCACCGAAGTGCCCCGCTTCGCCGAGCACGCGGGTGGCGCGCGCGTCTTCCTCAAGCGCGAAGACCTGAACCACACCGGCTCGCACAAGATCAACAACGTGCTCGGACAGGCGCTGCTCACCAAGCGCCTGGGCAAGACGCGCGTGATCGCCGAGACGGGTGCCGGCCAGCACGGCGTCGCCACCGCGACGGCCGCCGCCCTCTTCGGTCTCGACTGCGTCGTCTACATGGGCGAGGTCGACACCGAGCGGCAGGCTCTCAACGTCGCGCGCATGCGTCTGCTCGGCGCCGAGGTCGTGCCCGTCACGACCGGCTCGCGCACGCTGAAAGACGCGATCAACGAGGCCTACCGCGATTGGGTCGCCTCGGTTGAGACGACCAACTACATCTTCGGCACCGCCGCGGGACCCCACCCCTTCCCGGCGATGGTCCGCGACTTCCAGAAGATCATCGGCGAAGAGACCCGCGCCGAGTTCCTCGAGCGCATCGGACGTCTCCCCGACGCCGTCTTCGCCTGCGTCGGCGGCGGATCCAACGCGATCGGCATGTTCGACGCGTTCCTCGACGACGAGGGCGTCGCGCTGTACGGCGTCGAGGCAGCCGGCGACGGTGTCGACACCCCCAAGCACGCGGCATCCATCGAGCGGGGTCGTCCCGGCGTCCTGCACGGCGCCCGCACGTACGTGCTGCAGGATGAAGACGGCCAGACCACCGAGTCGCACTCGATCTCGGCGGGCCTCGACTACCCCGGCGTGGGTCCCGAACACGCCTGGCTGGCAGACATCGGCCGCGCGCACTACATCCCCGCGACCGACGACGAGGCCATGCAAGCCCTGCGTCTGCTCTCGCGCACCGAGGGCATCATCCCCGCGATCGAGTCGGCCCACGCCCTGGCCGGAGCCCTGCGCGTCGGTCGCGAACTGGGTCCGGATGCCGTCATCGCGGTGAACCTCTCCGGTCGAGGCGACAAAGACATGGACACCGCCGCGCGCTACTTCGACCTCTACGATGCCGAGCACGCACCTCCGCCCGAGGGTCGCCCGGCGCAGACCGCCGGCGCCGAGACCGTGGCATCCGCCGCCGGTTCACCGATCGATGTGACGCCGGCCCCGGATGCCGCGAGTGGCGCAGGGGTGGAGCTGTGACCTCGCGCGTGTCCGCGGCGATCGAAGCCGCCCACACCGACGGTCGCGGCGCGTTCGTCGCCTATCTGCCCGCCGGCTTCCCCGACGTCGCCACGAGCATCGAGGCCATCGTCGCCCTGGCCGAGGCCGGCGCCGACGTCATCGAACTCGGCCCTCCGTACAGTGACCCGGTCATGGACGGTCTGGTGATCCAGGAGGCGACCCAGACGGCCCTCGCCAACGGCTTCCGCATGCGCGATCTCTTCACGATCATCCGCGAGGTCACGGCACGCACCGATGTCCCGATCCTGGTCATGACGTACTGGAACCTCGTCGAGCAGTACGGCGTCGACCGCTACGCCGACGAGCTCGTCGCCGCCGGGGGAGCGGGGCTCATCACCCCCGACATCACGCCCGACGCCGCCGCCGCGTGGATCGCCACGAGCGAGCGAACCGGCCTCGACCGGGTGTTCCTCGCCGCCCCCACCTCGACCGACGAGCGCCTTCGAATGATCGTCGAGGCGTCGACGGGTTTCGTGTACACCGTTTCGACGATGGGGATCACGGGGGAGCGGGCCGAACTGGATGCCGCCGCCCGCCGACTCGTCGAACGGCTGCGTGCGCACGGCGCCGACCACGCGTGCGTGGGCATCGGCATCTCCAACGCCGCTCAGGTGGCCGGAGTGGTCGAATACGCCGACGGCGCGATCGTCGGCACCGCCCTGGTGAAGGCGCTCCGCGACGGCGGTGTCGAGGGTCTGTCCACCCTCGCACACGAGCTGTCCGCGGGCACGGCGCAGCGCGCCTAGACTCTTTCGCATGACGTTCGCCCTCTCGAGCGCCGCCTCCGGCGTGCTCGCCAGCATTCCGAGCCCGACGATCTCCTTCGTCGATCTCGGTCCGTTCCGCATCCACTTCTATGCCCTGTGCATCGTCGCGGGCATCATCGTCGCGCTGCTTCTCACGAACGCACGGCTGACGCGACGCGGCGCGGAGAAATGGGTCGTCATCGACATCTGCCTCCTGGCGGTGCCGCTCGCCATCATCGTGGCCCGCATCTACCACGTGGCCACGCACGCCGGCTTCTACTTCGGGCCCGGCTCCAACCCGTGGAACATCACCCAGCCCGGCTCCGTCTGGGCCATCTGGGAGGGGGGGATCGCGATCTACGGCGCGCTGATCGGCGGTGCCGTCGGCGCATTCCTCGGCTGCAAGTGGAGCGGCATCCGCTTCTGGACGTTCGCCGACGCCCTCGCCCCGGGTCTCATCATCGCCCAGGCGATGGGTCGCTTCGGCAACTGGTTTAACCAGGAGCTCTTCGGTCAGCCCACCGACCTGCCGTGGGGCCTCGAGATCGCCCCGGGCAACCCGGCGATCCCCGTCGGCCTGCCGGCCGGCACGCTGTTCCACCCCACGTTCCTGTACGAGGTCATCTGGAACCTCCTCGGCGCGGCCGTCATCCTGTACGTCGGCAAGCGCTTCACCCTGCAGTGGGGCAAGCAGTTCGCGATCTACCTCATGTGGTACAGCGCGGGCCGCATCGTCTGGGAGTCGATCCGCGTCGACCCCAGCGACATCATCCTCGGCCTGCGGACGAACGTGTGGGCGGCGATCTTCGGTGTGGTGCTCGGTCTGGTGATCTTCATCGTCCAGTCGCGCCGCCACCACGGCCTCGAACCCTCGCCCTACGTACCCGGGCGCGAATCCAAGGCTCCGGGGGCTGTAGACTCAACCGACCCCTCTGACTTCGTCGACGTGAGCGAGCCGCCCGCGACGAGCGACACCGTCGGCACCAGCGCCACAAGCAGCCCCGCCACGAACTAACACTCTGGGCCGACGTCGTCCCATTCGAAGCATCAACGTGAGGACGGTTGATATGGCTTCCAGCCTGCGTTCCGACACCGTCGGAGGCTCGTTCCCGGCCCGACAGGGAATGTACGACCCGTCGTTCGAGAAGGACGCCTGTGGCCTGGCCATGGTCGCGACTCTCCGCGGCGAGGCCGGACACGACATCGTCGACCTGGCCCTGACCGCGCTGCGCAACCTCGAGCACCGCGGTGCCATCGGCTCCGACGCCGGCACCGGCGACGGGGCGGGCATCCTCACGCAGATGCCGGATGCCTTCCTGCGCGAGGTCGTGGACTTCGACCTGCCGCCGGTGGGGGAGTACGCAGCGGGAATGGTCTTCCTCCCCCTCGGGCACGACGAGCGCGCCGCCATGAAGTCGGGGATCGAAGAGATCGCGCGTCACGAGAACCTCGAGGTGCTCGGCTGGCGCGAGGTGCCCACCGAGCCCGACAACCTCGGCAAGCTCGCCTTCGAGGCACGGCCCGCATTCGAGCAGCTGTTCGTCTCGCGTCCGGCCTCCGGCGACCAGCCCGCGCTGTCGGGGATCGCGCTCGATCGTCGCGTGTACCGTCTGCGCAAGCGCGCCCGTCACGAGCTCGACGCCTATTTCGTGTCGCTGTCGAGCCGCACGCTCGGGTACAAGGGCATGGTCACGACGCTCCAGCTCGAGCCGTTCTACCCCGACCTCCAGGACGAGCGCTTCGCGTCCGAGCTCGCGGTGGTGCACTCCCGCTACTCGACGAACACCTTCCCGTCGTGGCCGCTCGCGCAGCCCTTGCGCATGCTCGCGCACAACGGCGAGATCAACACCGTCAAGGGCAACCGCAACTGGATGCGTGCGCGTCAGTCGCAACTCGAGTCCGAGCTGATCGGCGATGTGCGACCTCTCCTGCCCATCTGCACCGAGGGCGCGAGCGACTCGGCCTCCTTCGACGAGGTCCTCGAGCTGTTGACCCTCACCGGTCGCAGCCTCCCGCACGCCATCATGATGATGGTTCCCGAGGCGTACGAGAAGCAGGCGACGATCGACCCCGATCTCCGCGCCTTCTACGACTACCACTCGATGCAGATGGAGCCGTGGGACGGCCCCGCGGCGCTCATCTTCACCGACGGCACGCTCGTCGGCGCCACGCTCGACCGCAACGGCCTGCGCCCGGGGCGCTGGACCGAGACCACCGACGGCCTCGTCGTCATCGGTTCCGAGACCGGCGTGCTCGACTTCGCCCCGGAGCGGATCAAGCGCCGCGGACGCCTGCAGCCCGGTCGCATGTTCCTCGTCGACACGGCTGAGCGCCGCATCGTCGAAGACGAAGAGATCAAGGCGAACCTCGCTGCGCTCGAGCCCTGGCAGGAGTGGGTGGACGCCGGTCGCGTCAAGCTCAGCGAGCTGCCCGAGCGCGAGCACATCGTGCACCCGATCGCATCCATCACGCGTCGTCAGCGCACCTTCGGCTACACCGAGGAAGAAGTCCGGCTGCTGCTGACGCCGATGGGTCAGGGCGGCGCCGAGCCGCTCGGCGCGATGGGGAGCGACGCGCCCGTCGCCGTCCTCAGCGACCGTCCGCGCCTGCTCTTCGACTACTTCTCGCAGCAGTTCGCACAGGTGACCAACCCGCCGCTCGACTCGATCCGCGAAGAGGTCGTCACCTCGCTGTCGCTGGGGCTCGGACCCGAGCGCAACCTTCTCGACTGGGGTCCCGAGCACACGCGTACCGTGACGCTCGACTTCCCGGTCATCGACAACGACGAGCTTGCGAAGATCCAGCACATCGACACCGCCCTCAAAGGTCGGTCGTCGGTGACGATCCGCGGCCTCTACCGCGTCGAGGCCGGACACAAGGGCCTGCAGAAACGACTCGCGCAGATGTGTACCGAGGTCGACCAGGCCATCGAGGACGGCGCCGAGTTCATCGTGCTCAGCGACCGCGACTCGAACAAGGACCTCGCGCCCATCCCGTCGCTGCTCATGCTCGCGGCCGTGCACCACCACCTCATCCGCAAAGAGACCCGCATGAAGGTCGGGCTCGTGGTCGAGGCCGGCGATGTGCGCGAAGTGCACCACGTGGCGACCCTGATCGGCTACGGCGCCTCGGCGGTCAACCCGTACCTGGCGATGGAGACCGTCGAGTACCTCGTGCGCGCGGGCTTCATCACCGGCATCACGCCCGAGAAGGCCGTCAAGAACCTGATCTACGCGCTCGGCAAGGGCGTGCTGAAGATCATGTCGAAGATGGGCATCTCGACCGTGTCGTCGTACGCGGGCGCGCAGGTGTTCGAAGCGGTGGGACTGTCGCGCGAGTTCGTCGACGCGTACTTCACCGGCACCGAGTCGAAGCTCGGCGGCGTCGGCCTCGACGTCATCGCTGCCGAGAACGCGGCGCGTCACGAGTACGCCTACCCCGAGGACGCCGCGGCTCGTGCGCACGAGCGCCTGTGGACCGGCGGTGAGTACCAGTGGCGTCGCGACGGTGCTCCGCACCTGTTCAACCCCGACACCGTGTTCCGCCTGCAGCACGCCACCCGTGAGCGCCGGTACGACATCTTCCGCGAGTACACGAAGCTGATCGACGACCAGGCGCACGAGCTCAAGACCCTCCGCGGCCTCTTCGAGCTGCGCACCGGGGTCCGCCCGCCCGTGCCGATCGACGAGGTCGAGCCCGTGTCGGCGATCGTGAAGCGCTTCTCGACCGGGGCGATGAGCTACGGCTCGATCTCGAAAGAGGCGCACGAGGTCCTGGCCGTCGCGATGAACCAGATCGGCGGCAAGTCGAACACCGGTGAGGGCGGAGAAGACGTCGACCGCCTTCTCGACCCCGCGCGTCGCAGTGCCATCAAGCAGGTGGCTTCCGGGCGATTCGGCGTGACGAGCCTCTACCTGACCGAGGCGGACGACATCCAGATCAAGCTCGCCCAGGGCGCCAAGCCCGGCGAGGGCGGTCAGCTGCCGCCGACCAAGGTGTACCCGTGGGTGGCGCGCACGCGTCACGCGACGGCCGGTGTCGGGCTCATCTCGCCGCCCCCGCACCACGACATCTACTCGATCGAAGACCTCAAGCAGCTCATCTTCGACCTGAAGCGGGCGAACCCGAAGGCGCGCATCCACACGAAGCTCGTCAGCCAGTCGGGCATCGGTGCGGTCGCTGCGGGTGTCGCCAAGGCGCTGAGCGACGTCATCCTGGTCTCGGGCCAGGACGGCGGCACGGGTGCGAGCCCGATGAACTCGCTCAAGCACGCGGGCACCCCGTGGGAGCTGGGCCTCGCGGAGACGCAGCAGACGCTCATGCTCAACGGCATGCGCGACCGCGTGGTCGTGCAGGTCGACGGTCAGATGAAGACCGGCCGCGACGTCATCATCGGCGCGCTGCTCGGTGCCGAGGAGTTCGGCTTCGCCACCGCCCCGCTCGTGGTGTCGGGCTGCATCATGATGCGCGTCTGCCACCTCGACACCTGCCCGGTCGGCGTCGCGACGCAGAACCCCGTCCTGCGCTCCCGCTTCACGGGCAAGGCCGAGTACATCGTCAACTTCATGGAGTTCATCGCCCAGGAGGTGCGCGAGTACCTCGCCGCGCTCGGGTACCGCTCGATCGACGAGATCGTCGGCCACGCGGAGCTCCTCGACGTCAACGGTGCGGTCGAGCACTGGAAGGCGCGCGGTCTCAACCTCGCGCCGATCCTCGAGGGACCGCGCTTCGCCGACGACGAGCCTCGTCGCCACGGTCGCAACCAGGACCACGAGCTCGAGGACCACTTCGACGTGCAGCTCATCGAGCGCGCTCAGGACGTCATCGCCCGCGGCGGTCGGATCACGATCGACCTGCCCATCCGCAACACCGCTCGCGCGGTGGGGACGATGCTCGGCCACCACGTCACCAAGGCGCACGGCGAGCACGGACTGCCCGAAGGCTCGATCGACGTCCGTCTGACCGGCTCGGCCGGGCAGTCGTTCGGCGCCTTCATGCCCGCCGGCATCACGCTGCGGCTCGAGGGCGACTCGAACGACTACGTCGGCAAGGGCCTGTCGGGGGGCACGATCGTCGTGCGTCCGCACCGCGGCTCGACGTTCCCGGCGTCCGAGAACGTCATCGCCGGAAACGTCATCGGCTACGGCGCCACCCAGGGTCAGATGTTCCTGAACGGTGTCGTGGGTGAGCGGTTCCTCGTCCGCAACTCGGGCGCGACCGCGGTCGTCGAGGGCGTCGGAGACCACGCGCTCGAGTACATGACCGGTGGTCTGGCCGTGATCCTCGGCGCCACGGGCCGTAACCTCGGCGCGGGCATGTCCGGTGGTCAGGCGTACGTCTACCGGCTCGACCCCGACCTGGTGAACCGCGAGGCCCTGGCATCCGGTGAGCTCGTTCTCGGTGAACTCGGATCCGGGGATGCCGAGATCCTCCGCGACCTGCTCGAGAAGCACGTCGCGGAGACCGATTCCACGTTGGCCCGTCGTCTGCTCGACGACTTCGAGGCCGAGGTGCACAATTTCGTCCGGGTTCTGCCGCGCGACTACGCCGCGGTCCTGCAGACCCGCCAGGAGGCGGTGGCCGAGGGGCTCGACCCCGACGGCGACGTCGTCTGGACACGCATTCTGGAGGTGACGGGTGGCTGACCCGAAGGGCTTTCTCAAGGTCACGGAGCGCGAGCTCCCCAAGCGCCGGCCCGTACCCGTGCGCATCATGGACTGGAAAGAGGTGTACGAGCCGGGCGATTCGGCCGTCATCAAGCGCCAGGCCGGTCGCTGCATGGACTGCGGCATCCCGTTCTGCCACAAGGGGTGCCCGCTCGGGAACCTGATCCCCGAGTGGAACGACCTCACGTGGCGCGGCGAGGGCCGCGCCGCGATCGAGCGCCTGCACGCGACCAACAACTTCCCGGAGTTCACGGGTCGGCTCTGCCCCGCCCCGTGCGAGAGCTCGTGCGTGCTGGGCATCAACCAGCCCGCGGTCACGATCAAGCAGGTCGAGGTCTCGATCATCGACGAGGCGTTCGGCAACGGCTGGGTCGAGCCCGAGCCGCCGGAGCGCCTGACGGGCAAGACGGTGGCCGTGGTCGGCTCCGGCCCCGCCGGCCTGGCCGCGGCCCAGCAGCTGACGCGCGCGGGGCACACGGTCGCCGTCTACGAGCGCGACGACCGGATCGGCGGCCTCCTGCGGTACGGCATCCCGGACTTCAAGATGGAGAAGCGCCACCTCGAGCTGCGTCTTCGCCAGATGCAGGCCGAGGGCACGCGCTTCCGCGCGGGTGTCGAGATCGGCAAGGACATCTCGTGGAGCGACCTCCGGGCGCGTTACGACGCGGTCGTCGTCGCCACGGGCTCGACGGTGCCGCGCGACCTGCCCATCCCGGGGCGCGACCTCGACGGCGTCCACTTCGCCATGGAGTACCTCGTCGAGGGCAACAAGGCGGTCGCGGGCGACCAGGTTCCCCAGCAGATCTCGGCCGAGGGCAAGCACGTCGTCGTCATCGGCGGCGGCGACACCGGCGCGGACTGCATCGGCACGGCGCACCGCCAGGGCGCGCTGAGCGTGACGAACCTCGCGATCGGCAAGCAGCCGCCGTCGGAGCGCCCGGCCGAGCAGCCGTGGCCGATGATGCCGAACCTGTTCGAGATGGCATCCGCTCACGAAGAGGGCGGGGAGCGCACGTTCCTCGCCTCGACGGTGGAGTTCCTCGGCAACGCCGCGGGCGAGGTGCGTGCTCTGCGCGTGGCCGAGACCGAGTACGTAGACGGCCGCCGTGTGCCCAAGAGCGGCACCGAGCGCGAGATCCCGGCCGACCTGGTGCTGATCGCGATGGGCTTCACCGGTCCCGAGCGCGAGCACCTGGGCGACCAGCTCGGCACGCGCTTCACGAACCGCGGCAACGTCGAGCGCGACGCGACCTACGCCACGTCGACGCCGGGCGTTTTCGTCGCCGGCGATGCCGGTCGTGGGCAGTCGCTCATCGTGTGGGCCATCGCCGAGGGCCGCGCGGCCGCCGCCGAGGTCGACACCTACCTCATGGGCGAAACGGTGCTCCCCGCGCCGGTGCGCCCGACCGATGTCGCCATCGGCCTGCTGCCCGCCTAAGCTGGCAAGGGCCGATCCGGCCACTTCCCGAATCCTCACGGAGCTTGAAAACGGATGAGACGCGCCAAGATCGTCGCAACACTCGGGCCCGCCACGTCGTCGTATGAGATGGTTCGCGCCATCATCGACGCCGGGGTGGACGTCGCCCGCCTCAACCTGAGCCACGGAGACTACTCCGTGCACGACGCCAACTTCGCCAACGTGCGCAAGGCGGCAGAGGACGCCGGCCGCCCGGTTGCGGCCCTCGTCGACCTCCAGGGTCCCAAGATCCGTCTCGGCAAGTTCGAGAACGGCCCGCACGAGCTCGCCCCGGGCGACATCTTCAAGATCACGATCGAAGACATCCTCGGCACGAAGGAGATCGTGGGCACGACGTTCAAGGGCCTGCCCCAGGACGTCAAGCCCGGTGACTTCCTGCTCATCGACGACGGCAAGGTCCGCGTCCGCGTCGTCGAGACCGACGGCACTGTCGTGACCACCGAGGTCGTCGTCGGCGGCCCGGTGTCGAACAACAAGGGCATCAACCTGCCCGGCGTCGCCGTCAACGTCCCCGCGCTGAGCGAGAAGGACGAGGCCGATCTGCGCTGGGGCCTCAAGGCCGGCGCCGATCTCATCGCTCTCTCGTTCGTTCGGGATGCGAAAGACATCGAGCGCGTGCACGAGATCATGGCCGAGGAGGGACGCTACGTCCCCGTCATCGCCAAGATCGAGAAGCCGCAGGCGGTCGACAACCTCGAAGAGATCATCGACGCGTTCGACGGCATCATGGTCGCCCGTGGCGACCTCGGTGTCGAGCTGCCGCTGGAGGCCGTGCCGATCGTGCAGAAGCGCGCCGTCGAGCTCGCGCGCCGCATGGCGAAGCCCGTCATCGTCGCGACGCAGATGCTCGAGTCGATGATCAGCAGCCCGGTGCCCACGCGCGCCGAGACCTCCGACGTCGCCAACGCCGTCCTCGACGGCGCGGACGCGGTCATGCTCTCGGGCGAGACCAGCGTCGGCGACTACCCGGTCGTGGTCGTCGAGACCATGGCCCGCATCGTCGCCTCGACCGAGGAGCACGGTCTCGAGCGCATCGCGCCGCTGACCAACAAGCCTCGCACCCAGGGTGGCGCCATCACGCTGGCCGCGGTCGAGGTCGCCGACTTCGTCGAGGCGAAGTACCTCTGCGTGTTCACCGAGTCGGGCGACTCCGCGCGCCGCATGTCGCGTCTGCGTTCGACGATCCCGATGCTCGCGTTCACGCCCGAGCCCGGCATCCGTCGCCGTCTCGCCCTCACCTGGGGTGTCCGCTCGACGCTGGTGGAGCACGTCCCGCACACCGACAAGATGTTCCTTCAGGTCGACGACTACCTGCTGTCGAACGACCTCGCGAAGGTCGGCGATAAGGTCGTGGTCATCTCCGGGTCCCCTCCCGGGATCGCCGGTTCGACGAACGACCTGCGCGTGCACCGCGTGGGCGACGCCGTCCACGGTGCAGCCCCCGGCTACCAGGACGTCTGATCGTCGACGACGCGCGCCGGTTCCGCCGGCGCGCGTCGCTCGTGTTCTCCCGGTAGATTGGGAGTTCGCGAGCACGAGCCGGTGTGGCGGAATGGCAGACGCGGGGCACTCAAAATGCTCTGTCGAAAGACGTGTGGGTTCGAGTCCCACCACCGGTACGACCCCCGGGTCGGCTCTTCCCGAGTCGGCCCGGTATCGTTTGCCCTCTATCGCATCGACGCTCCTCGCGGGTGATGCGCCCTCCCAGTCCTAGGATGGTCACGTGACTGATCAAGAAGCCGCTCCGGCCTCCGCGCCCGCCGCCCCCCGCCGCGTCGTCGTGGCGGAAGACGAGTCGCTCATCCGTCTCGACATCGTCGAGATCCTCCGCGACAACGGCTACGACGTGGTCGGTGAGGCCGGCGACGGCGAGACCGCCGTACAGCTGGCGACCGAACTCCGCCCGGATCTCGTGATCATGGACGTCAAGATGCCCCAGCTCGACGGTATCAGCGCGGCCGAGAAGCTGAGCAAGAACCACATCGCCCCCGTCGTCCTGCTGACCGCGTTCAGCCAGAAGGAACTCGTCGAGCGTGCGAGCGAGGCCGGTGCACTGGCCTACGTCGTGAAGCCGTTCACGCCGAACGACCTGCTGCCCGCGATCGAGATCGCCCTCGCCCGCTACGAGCAGATCATCACGCTCGAGGCCGAGGTCGCCGACATGGTCGAGCGCTTCGAGACCCGCAAGCTCGTCGACCGCGCCAAAGGCCTCCTGAACGAGAAGATGGGCCTCTCCGAGCCCGAGGCCTTCCGCTGGATCCAGAAGGCGTCGATGGACCGCCGTCTGACCATGCAGGACGTCGCGAAAGCGATCATCGAGCAGCTGGCCCCGAAGAAGGGCTGAGCGCGCCCTCATCGTGAAATGGATGCCACTTCGGTGGCATCCATTTTTCGTTGGCGGGGGAGGGGGTACAGGTCCCTTCGACGAGCTCAGGGACCTCCGTGGCGAGGGCGGCTGAGCCGGCAGGTGGCTGAGCCGGCAGGTGGCTGAGCTCGTCGAGGCCACCGGGCACGCGATGGGGGGACAGGTGACTGAGCCTGTCGAAGCCACCGGGAACACGCACGGCACGGACCCCTCGACAGGCTCAACGTCCTCGACGGGACGTGCGGTCAGCGCGCGGGCGCGTCCTTGATCATGTTCGTGATCCGCACCGTGGAGCAGCGGCGCCCCTGATCGTCGGAGATCGCGATCTCGTGCACCGTGAGGCTCCGCCCGAGGTGGATGGGCGTGCAGACGCCGGTGACCAGGCCCGAGGTCGCGGAGCGCGTGTGGGTGGCATTGATGTCGATGCCGACGGCCAGCTTGCCCGGGCCCGCGTGGAGGTTCGCCGCCATCGAGCCGAGCGACTCGCCGAGCACCACGTAGGCGCCGCCGTGCAGGAGACCGACCGGCTGTGTGTTGCCCTCGACCGGCATCGTGGCGACGCACCGTTCGACGGTGAACTCCACCCACTCGAAGCCCATCTTCTCGGCGAGAGCGCCCATGCCGCGCTTCTTCACCCAGTCGAGGCCGGACAGGGGGTCGGGGATCGTGGACGTCATCATCGCCTTCGTGTCATCGCCGTGATCGGGCCGGGCCGGGGCAGTGTCCGTGGTCCTCGTTAGGCTGGAGGGGTGACGGATGCCGAAAAGCCTACCCTCCTCGTCGTCGACGGCCACTCGCTGGCCTACCGGGCGTTCTACGCCCTCCCCGTCGACAATTTCTCGACGAAAGACGGGCAGCACACCAACGGGATCTACGGCTTCCTGTCGATGTTCGTGAACCTCGTCAAAGCCGAGAAGCCGACGCACCTCGCGGTCGCCTTCGACACCTCGCGACAGTCGTTCCGCACGCGGGAGTACGCCGAGTACAAGGCGAATCGCAGCGAGTCGCCCGCCGAATTCAAGGGGCAGATCCCGCTGTTGCAGGAGTGCCTGGAGGCCATGGGCGTTCCGGTCCTGAAGAAGGAGGACTTCGAGGCCGACGACATCCTCGCGACGCTCGCGACTCAGGGCGAGGCCGAGGGGTTCGAGGTCCTCGTGTGCTCCGGCGACCGCGACACGATCCAGCTCGTCACCGACGACATCACGCTGCTCTATCCCAACGTGCAGGGGGTGTCTCAACTCAAGCGCTACGACACCGCGGCCGTCATCGAGAAGTACGGCCTTCCGCCCGCGCAATACCCCGACATCGCTGCCCTCGTCGGGGAGACGAGCGACAACCTGCCCGGCGTGCCGAAGGTGGGCGAGAAGACCGCCGTGAAATGGCTCACGCAGTGGGGCTCGCTCGACGCCCTGCTCGAGAACGCCGACAAGGTGACCGGCGTCGTGGGCAACAATCTGCGCGAGCACCTCGACGGGGTGAGGCGAAACCGCGCGCTGAACCGCCTGCTGCGCAACGTCGAGCTGCCCGTGGGACCGTCCGACCTCGAGATGAAGCCGCTCGACGGCCAAGCGGTGCGCGACATCTTCGCGCGCCTCGAGTTCCGCACACTCCTGCCCCGCGTGTTCGATGCCCTGGGCGCAGACGCGGGCGACGGCGCCGAAGAGGCGCGTCCCACGGCGACGGCCCCCGCGCCCGCTCCGCTCGACGCGGAAGGCCTGACCGCCTGGGTGGGGGAGTCCACCGACACGGTGGGGCTGACGCTCGTGCTCGCGCAGGGAACGCCCACGCAGATCGGTCTCGCGCGTGCCGACAGCGCGGCCGAGGCCGCCTGGTCACCCGCGGTGCGCGACGCCCTCGCCGGGTGGCTGGCATCCGACGCACCCAAGGTCATGGCCGACGCGAAGCCGCAGGTCAAGGCCCTGCTGCGCGAGGGGATCGCGCTCGGCGGCATCTCGTCGGACGTGATCCTGGCCGGGTGGCTCGTGCGTCCCAGCTTCCCCGACAAGACGCTGGGCGACCTCGTGCAGCGCTACCTCGACGAGAAGCTCCCCGAAGCCGACCCCACGCAGCTCGTCCCCGAGACCGAGGGGGCCACGCCGGGTCAGCTCGCCTGGTTCATCCGCCGCGTCGCGGAGGCACAGCGGGCGGAGCTTCCCGAGCGCGTCGCCGGAGTGCTCGACGACATCGAGATGCCGACGCTGACCGCCCTCGCCGACATGGAGCTCGCGGGCGTGGCGGTGTCGCACGAGAAGCTCTCCGGCTTCTCCGCGGAGCTGGGTGCGCGCGCCGACGCTCTCGCGCGCGACGCGTACGCGGCGATCGGCCACGAAGTGAACCTCGGCTCGCCCAAGCAGCTCCAGGAGGTGCTGTTCGACGAGCTGCAGCTGCCGAAGACCCGCAAGACGAAGAGCGGATACACCACGGATGCCGCGGCCCTCGCCGATCTGCAAGAGAGCGCCCCGCACCCGTTCCTCGACCTCCTGCTGAAGCACCGCGAAGCGACCAAGCTGAAGCAGATCATCGACGCCCTCGACACCGCCACCGGGCCGGACGGACGCATCCACACGACGTACGTGCAGACGGGGAGCCAGACCGGTCGCCTCTCGAGCACCGACCCGAACCTGCAGAACATCCCGATCCGCACCGAGGAGAGTCGGCGCATCCGCGCGGCCTTCGAGGTGGGCGAAGGCTACGAGACCCTCCTCACGGCCGACTACTCGCAGATCGAGATGCGCATCATGGCGCACCTGTCGGGCGACCCCGGCCTCATCGAGGCGTTCAACTCGGGCGAAGACCTGCACCGCTTCGTCGGTGCTCGGGTGTTCGGCGTCGAACCGGCCGAGGTCACTCCCGCGATGCGCACGAAGGTCAAGGCGATGTCGTACGGCCTCGTCTACGGGCTGTCTGCGTTCGGTCTGTCCAAGCAGTTGCGCATCGAACAGTCCGAGGCCAAGAAGCTCATGCTCGAGTACTTCGCGCGTTTCGGTGCGGTCCGCGACTACCTGCGCGGCTCGGTCGAGCAGGCTCGCCAAGACGGATACACCGAGACGATCTTCGGCCGCCGGCGCCCGTTCCCCGACCTCACCAGCATGAACCGCGTGCTGCGCGAGAACGCCGAGCGCGCGGCCCTCAACGCCCCGATCCAGGGCAGCGCCGCCGACATCATGAAGGTCGCGCTGTTCCGGATCCGCGAGGAGTTGGCATCCGCGGGTCTGCGCTCGCGCGTCCTGCTGCAGATCCACGACGAACTCGTCGTCGAGGTGGCGGCGGGGGAGTGGGATGCCGTGGAGAGCATCGTGCGCGCCCGCATGGCGGATGCGGCCGAGCTGTCGGTGCCCCTCGACGTGCAGATCGGCCGCGGCGGGGACTGGGACGAAGCGGGGCACTGAGCGCCGGGAGCGGGGATGCGGCAGCGCTCTCGCTTCCCTAGGCTCGAAGGATGACTGACGCACAACGCACCCCCACGCCGATCGACACGATCGCCGAGGCGTGGGTCGACACCCTGGCGGAGCGCATCCCGACGCTGGCCACCTACATCGGGCGCGACGAGCACAACGGCCGCTTCGGCGACTACAGCCCCGAAGGCGCCGAGGCCCTCACCGCCGACGCCCGCGCCACGAAGGCCGCGCTCGAGGCGGCCGAGCCCGTCGACGCGATCGACACGGTCACGAAGATGGACCTCGTCCGCGAGCTCGACCTGATGATCGAGCAGCACGAGGCGAAGACCCACCTTCGCGACCTCAACGTGATCGCGTCACCGGCGCAGGACATCCGCGCGACCTTCGACCTCATGCCGACCGCGACGGTCGAGGACTGGGCCACGATCTCGGAGCGGATGAAGGCGCTGCCCGGGGCCATCGACGGCTACGTCGCGACCCTCCGCCGCGGCATCGCCGAGGGGGTCGTGCCCGCTCGTCGCCAGGTGAACGAGGTCGTCGCGCAGATCGCCCGCTACACCGCCGACACCGGCTTCTTCGCCGAGTTCGTCGGCAACGCCGCGCCCGCCGAGGGGCAGCTGCCCGCTTCGCTCGCGCGCGACCTCGACCAGAACGCCGGCGCCGCCCGCGTCGCGTACGACGGCCTGGCCTCCTTCCTCTCCTCGGAGCTCGCCCCGGTCGCGGGCGAAGCGGACGGGGTCGGTCGCGAGATGTACGCGCTGCACTCGCGCCAGTTCCTCGGCGCCGAGATCGACCTCGACGAGACCTACGACTGGGGCGTCGAAGAGCTCGCCCGCATGGTCGCCGAGCAGGAGGCGATCGCGAACGAGATCCTTCCCGGCGCGAGCGTCGAAGAAGCGGTGGCCTTCCTCGAGAAGGACGAGTCGCGCAAGCTCCGCGGCACGAAGGCACTCCAGGAGTGGATGCAGCGCACGAGCGACAAGGCCGTGGAAGAGCTCGGCCGGACCCACTTCGACATCGCCGAGCCCATCCGCGAGCTCGAGTGCATGATCGCCCCGACCAACGAGGGCGGGATCTACTACACCGGACCGACCGACGACTTCTCGCGCCCCGGCCGCATGTGGTGGTCGGTTCCCGAGGGCGTCGACACCTTCGACACCTGGCGCGAGCTGACCACGGTGTACCACGAGGGCGTTCCGGGCCACCACCTGCAGATCGCCCAGGCCGTGTACAACCGTGCGCAGCTGAACTCGTGGCGCCGCCTCCTGGCGGGCACGAGCGGTCATGCCGAGGGCTGGGCGTTGTACGCCGAGCGTCTGATGGAGCAGCTCGGCTACCTCGACGATCCCGCCGATCGCCTCGGGATGCTCGACGGGCAGCGCATGCGCGCCGCACGCGTCGTGCTCGACATCGGTGTGCACCTCGGCAAGCCGCGCCTCGACGGCACGGGCACGTGGGACCACGACTACGCGCTCGCGTTCATGCTGAAGAACGTCAACATGAGCGAGGAGTTCGTGCGCTTCGAGGTCAACCGCTACCTCGGTTGGCCGGGTCAGGCGCCCGCGTACAAGGTCGGCCAGCGCATCTGGGAGCAGGTCCGCGAGGAAGAGCGGGAGCGCCGCGGTGCCGACTTCTCGATGAAGCAGTTCCACACGCGGGCGCTCGACATCGGTGGCGTCGGTCTCGACACGCTGCGGGCCGCCCTGGCATCCGTTTGATCCCCCGAGGGGCGTCGCTACGGCGACGCCCCTCGTTCGTGCCGGGGAATGTTTCGCCCTCGCGTAAAGTTCATTCATCCGAATGCAAGGAGATCTCATGGACGCCACCCCCGTCGAGCTGGGCCTCGACACCTTCGGAGACATCTCGCGCGGCCCCGACGGGGCACTGCAGAGCGACGCGCAGACCATCCGCAACGTCGTGGAGCAGGCGGTGCTCGCCGACGAGGTCGGGCTGTCGTTCTTCGGGGTGGGGGAGCACCACCGCAAGGACTTCGCGGTCACGAGCCCCGAGATCGTTCTCGCCGCGGCCGCCGCGCGCACGAAGAACATCCACCTCGGCACCGCGGTCACGGTCCTGTCGTCCGACGACCCGGTCCGCGTGTACGAGCGCTTCGCCACGCTCGACGCCGTCTCGAACGGCCGCGCCGAGGTCATCCTCGGGCGGGGGTCGTTCATCGAGTCGTTCCCCCTCTTCGGGTACGACCTGAACGACTACGAGCAGTTGTTCGAGGAGAAGCTCGAGCTCTTCTCGCTCCTCCTCGACGAGAAGCCGGTCACCTGGTCGGGACGCACCCGGGCCGGACTTCGGGATGCCGACGTGTATCCCAAGACCGAGAACGGGCTGAAAGCGTGGGTCGGTGTCGGCGGGTCGCCCGAGTCCGTCGTCCGCGCCGCCCGCTACGGCTACGGTCTCGTCCTCGCGATCATCGGCGGGTCCTCCGCCCGTTTCCGGCCGTTCGCCCAGCTCTACCGGCAGTCGCTGCAGGAGTTCGGCGAGCCCGCGATGCCCATCTCGGTGCATTCGCCGGGCCACGTGGCCGAGACCGACCAGCAGGCGTGGGACGAGGCCTACGAGGGCGTCGCGGAGCTCAACACGACCATCGGTCGCGAGCGCGGATGGCCCGCCTACAACCGCCTGCGCTTCCAGCACGACGTCGGACCCGAGGGGGCGATGTACATCGGCTCGCCTGAGACGGTGGCGACGAAGATCGCCACGACCGTCCGGACGCTGGGCGCCTCGCGCTTCCAGATGAAGTTCGCCAGCGGATCGATCTCGCACGACCGCCTGATGTCGAGCATCGAGCTCTACGGCACGCGTGTCCTGCCGCTGGTCCGGGAGATGCTCGCCGACTCCGATTCCGACGCAGCGGCCTCGTGAGCGCGAGCACCGACACCGTGCGGGTGTCCGAGCGTCTCGACGCCCTGCCGTTCACCCGGCGTCACGGGCGGATCCTGGGCGGCTCGGGACTGGGCTGGGCCCTGGATGCCATGGATGTCGGGCTCATCTCGTTCATCATCGCCGCGCTGGCGGCGCAGTGGAAGCTCGAGCCCGCGCAGGCCTCGTGGATCGCCTCGGCGGGATTCGCGGGAATGGCGATCGGCGCGAGCCTCGGCGGGCTCCTCGCCGACCGCTTCGGGCGGCGTCAGGTGTTCGCGCTGACGCTCCTCGTCTACGGCGTCGCGACGGGGGCCAGCGCGCTCGTCGGGGGGCTCGCGGCGCTCCTCGTGCTGCGCTTCGTCGTCGGTCTCGGACTCGGCGCTGAACTGCCCGTGGCCTCGACGTACGTCAGCGAGTTCGCTCCGGCTCGGATCCGCGGGCGCGTCATCGTCTTCCTCGAGGCGTTCTGGGCCGTCGGCTGGACCGCCGCCGCTGTCATCGGCTACCTCGTGGTGCCCTCTTCCGCCGACGGGTGGCGGTGGGCGTTCGCGCTCGGCGCGATCCCCGCGGTCTACGCGCTGATGGTCCGCTGGGGCTTGCCCGAATCGCCCCGATGGTTGGCGTCGCGAGGACGCAACGGCGAAGCCGTCGCGATCGTGCGGGATCTCGAGGCCGCCGCCGGTCGCGTTTCGCTCGAGCCCTCGAGCGAGGGGGTGGCGGCATCCGCTCCCGCTCCTCGCGCCCGCGTCGGTGCGCTGTGGTCTCCGGGCCTCCGCGCGCGCACGGCGAGCCTGTGGGTGCTGTGGTTCTGCGTGAACTTCTCGTACTACGGCGCTTTCATCTGGATTCCGACGATCCTCGTGGCGCAGGGCTACGACCTCGTACGCTCTTTCGGTTTCACGCTCATCATCACCCTGGCCCAGCTTCCGGGGTACGCCGTCGCCGCGTGGCTCATCGAGGCGTGGGGGCGGCGCGCGACGCTCGCGACCTTCCTCGCCGGCTCGGCGATCGCCGCCGTGCTGTTCGGCACCGCCTCCGGTGAGGTCGCGGTGATCGCGAGCGGAATGCTGCTGTCGTTCTTCAACCTCGGCGCCTGGGGTGCCCTCTACGCCGCGACGCCCGAGACCTACCCCACGTCCCTGCGGGGGACCGGTGCCGGGTGGGCCGCGGGCGTGGGGCGCATCGCGTCGATCCTCGCGCCCCTGTCGGTCCCGCCGCTGCTCGCCGCGGGCGGTGCTCCGCTGCTGTTCATCGTGTTCGCGGCGTTCTTCGCGGTGGCCGTCGTCGCGTCGCTCTTCCTCCGCGAGCAACGAGGGCGGGCGCTGGCCTGATCCTCCTCGGGTCGCGGGGGAGGGGCGCTTCGAACCGGGGAGCGTCGCCCGCGTAGGCTCGACGCATGGCATCCGTCCGCTATGTCGCGATCGGCGACTCGTTCACCGAGGGAGTCGGCGACGAACTCCCCGACGGCACGGTACGGGGGTGGGCCGACCTCGCGGCCCAAGGATGGGCGGATGCCGCGGGCGAACCGATCCAGTACGCCAATCTCGCGATCCGCGGCAAGCTGATCCAGCCCATCGTCGAGCAGCAGCTCGAGCCCGCTCTGGCGCTGAAGCCGACCCACCTGTCGTTCAACGGAGGGGGCAACGACATGCTCCGCCCCCGCTCAGACCTCGAGCGGATCGTCGGGTTCTTCGAGCACGTCCTGCGTCGGTGCGACGAGGAGGGCGTGCAGCTCATCGTGCTGTCCGGCGCGAACCCGTCGGCGGGGCTGCCCCTCGGTCGGGTCCTGCAGATGCGCGGTGACCGCCTGTCGAAGGCGGTCGAGGAGCGGCTGGCATCGCGCCCCGACGTCATCACGGCGTACAACTGGTTCGATCGTGAGCTCGCCGGTGGCGAGTTCTGGTCGGTCGACCGGTTGCACATGAACCCGCGCGGACATCACCGGGTCGCCGCGCGTGTGATCGAGGCGGTCGGGCTGTCCGCGCCCGCCGAGTGGTGGCGTCTTCGTGACATCCCCGAGGTCGAGCGGTTGAAGGGGTCGGCCTACTACCGCGAGCACGTCGCGCCGTGGATCCGTCGTCGTCTCGCGGGCACCTCGTCCGGAGACGGCCGCGCCCCGAAATTCGGCGGCGAATGGGTGGAGCTGACGCCGGGCGGGTGAGCGTCGCCGGTCGCACGAACGGGCGCCGGGTGCCCGGGCTCAGAACGCTCGACCCCCTGGTGTCTCGGCATCCGCGTGCCTAAGATCGCCGGATGTCTCCCTCGAACACGCGACTTCTGGCCCTTTCCGGCACCGCGATCGCGCTCGGCGCCCTCACGGGATGCTCCGGCGGTGAGGCGGAACAACCCGCAGCGGGCTCTCCGACGCCGTCACCCTCGCTGACCACAACCGCGCCGCCCACACCGGACCCCTGGGCCGGCTACTTCGACGACGAGGTCGCCGATGCGGAGGTGGGGGAGTACCTCTGGCAGTCGTGGGGGACCTTCGGCGACGGCGATGAGGTCGCTCCGCGCCGCGGCGACAATCGGACCGTCGAGCCAGGCACGTACACCGTGACACTCGAGTGCGCCGGCCCCGAGATGATGACCGGGCGCATCACCACGACGTCGGGGACCGCCGTCATCGACCCGCTGTCGGTCTCGTGCATGGCCGCGACCCCCGTGCAGGTCGACCTCCCCGAGAAGGGGCTGCTCGTCGACCTCGACAGTGGCGGCGAAGAGGGCGCGTACCTGATCCGGGTCGCCGCGGCGGGATAGCGCGCGGATCACACGGCGATGGCACGCGTCACGGCATCGCGAGACGCGATTCCCGTGCGGCGGAACTCCCGCGTCCGGGCCGATCTCAGGGCAGACGGCACGCGGCGCTCAGCCCGAGATGCAGCATCCCGTCGATCGTCGAGCGGTCACGAGCTGACAACCGGATGACGCCGTCGTCCCGCAGGTCCTCCTGCATCGCGCGATCTTTCGCGTATCCCGCATCGTCGAAGGCGGCCAGAATCGCCGCGTACGAGTGCTCGTTGTCGCCGGTGGCGATCGTGAGGCCGAGACCCGTCGAGCCGTCGCAGACCAACTCGGACGCCGCCGGAATCGACACCGGCGCCCCGGAGGCATCCGTCACCGGTCCCGTCGCCGCTTCGAGGGCGAGGGATGCCATGCGCACGACCTCGTCGCGCGTGTCGCCGATCTGTTCGCTCAGTCGCGGGCCACCGTCGGGATCAGGGGAGACCGGATCCGGCGGAAGCTGCGCCGTGGGCTTTCGTCCTCCCACCAGACCGCACGCGGCATCGGCCGGATCGAGCAAACGGGGCAGCACGAGCTGAGGCTCACCGACGGTGGCCAGCGGTTCGGTGGAGCTGTCGAAGGTGTGCCACACGCGCACCTCATCGCCTTCGACGACCGCCATGTACGACCCCTGGGCGAAGGGGGTATGCCCGTCGTCCGTCTGCACGCTGTCGACCGGAGTGGCGAGAATGCCTTCGACGCGTAGCACCTCGATACGGGCAGAGAGAAGGAAAGCGCGCTCGCTCACGACGTACCCGGTCGAACAGCCATCGGCCACCACGGGCACGATGGACCCGCCCGTCAGGGCGGCCGCGAACGCCGCGAGCAGGAGCGCCGCGCACGCCGCCAACCGGAGAGGCACGAACAACAGCAGCCACCACCGTCGCGCGGGTATCGCGCACACCGCGACCACGAACGCGAGCAGGGCGATCTGCACGCTGGCACCCGCGATCGCTTCCGAGTCCCACCCGCCCACGATGACCTCTGTCGGGCCTTCTGATCGCGAACCGAGGATGGTGAGCGCCAACAGGACGGCGAGCGGCGGGAGCACGAGTACGGCCGACACGACGGCGACGACACGCCGCACCGGGCGCGGGCGCGCAGACGCGGGGGCAGCGGGCGGGAGGACGTCCTGCGTCATGCGGCCAGCCTGCCATCCTCCGCTGCGGGAGAGCCCGGGGCCGCGCCGACGGGGGAGAGGGGCACAGTCGGCTCATAGGCTCCGGACAGCGGCACGGTCCACAATGAGCACATGACCCTCGCACTCGTCACCGGCACCTCCAGCGGCATCGGCCTCCACACCGCGATCGGCCTCGCGCGCACGGGCGTCGACGTGATCGCCACCGTCCGCGACACGGGCCGCGCCGACGCCCTGCGCGCGGCCGCCGCCGAGGCGGGGGTGGAGCTCGACATCCGCGCGCTCGACGTCACCGACGCCGAGGGCGCTCGTTCGCTCGTCGCCGACGCCGGCCCGCTCGACATCCTCGTGAACAACGCCGGCCGCGGCGCCGTCGGCACCCTGGAGCAGCTCAGCGACGAAGACCTCCAGAAGCAGCTCGACACGAACTACCTCTCCGTCGCGCGGCTGACCCGACTCGTGCTGCCCGGGATGCGAGAGCGAGGCAGGGGTCGCATCGTCACGGTGACGAGCGTCGGGGGAGCGGTGGGCCAGCCCTTCTCGGACGCCTACTGCGCCGCGAAATTCGCCGTCGAGGGCCTGATGCAGTCCCTCGCGCCGGTCGTCGCCCCGTTCGGCATCGACGTGTCGATCGTCGAGCCGGGTGCCGTCGCGTCGTCGTTCACCGCCTCGGTCGAGCGCGCGGAACCCGGCCCGTACGCGGCTCTCCAGCAGGCGTACCTCGATCGTGCGGCGACGTCGTTCGCGAGCGCGCAGTCGGCGGACGATGCCGCAGAGACCGTCGTCGAGGCGGCCATCACCGACGCGCCCCGGTTCCGCTGGCAGACCTCGGAGTCCGCGCTGCGGTTCGCCGGCCTGTCGCTCGCCGACCTCAGCGGTTCGCGTGTGCTCGACGTGACGTCGCACTGGGTCCGCTGACCGCCCGCGGCCGCGTTGAGTGTCCAAGACACGCCGCGACGGCCCGCGCCATGACGGCGTGTCTTGGACACTCGACAGGGAACGGGCCGCGAGCGGCGGGGACGCTCGTTCGTGCCCAAGCTGACATAATGTGCATTATCGGCGTTACCCCGACTGGAGCGCACGCCCGGGATTCGGGCCGCATTATGTACCCCGCGGCACCGGCGCACCACCCCCGAATCGAGCAGTCCTTGCGCGCGTAGCGTCCCAGGAGAGCCAGGTGCCGCCCGTCGTCGACGTCCGCACCGGTTCGCTGAGCCGAAGGACCGGATGAGCCAGTCGATCGATGCCGCGATGCCTTACACCGGCGACACCCTCGGAGGTCGCTACGTGCTGTCCGACCGCGTCGGGGCCGGCGGAATGGGCCGTGTCTTCCGCGCGCGCGACACCGTCCTCGCACGCGACGTGGCGATCAAGCTCTTCCACACCGACCAGGCCGACGCCATCGAACCCGGGCGTCGCCTGTCGGAAGCACGTGTCCTCGCCGCCTTCGACCACCCGTCGCTCGTCACGCTCTACGACGCTCGCCTCGAAGCCGGCGACCACATCTACCTCGTCATGGAGTACGTCGACGGCCCTTCCCTGCAGCGACGCATCGAGGCGGGCGCTTTGGAGCCCGCCTTCGTCGCCGCACTGCTCGTCGACCTCGCGCGCGCTCTCGCCGCAGTGCATGCCACCGGCGTGGTCCACCGCGATGTGAAGCCGTCGAACGTGCTCCTGCGTCCCACCCGCCATTCTCCGCACGGCTTCGAGGCCGTTCTCGCCGACTTCGGCGTCGCACACCTGATCGACGCCACGCGTCTGACCACCCCGGGCACCGTCATCGGAACCGCCGCCTACCTGGCCCCCGAGCAGGTCCGCGGCGAACCACCGCAGCCCGCGTCCGACATCTACGCCCTCGGGCTGCTCACCATCGAAGCGCTCACGCGTCTGCATCCCTACC
This sequence comes from Microbacterium sp. NPDC086615, assembly GCF_040686055.1. Classification (NCBI taxonomy): domain Bacteria; kingdom Bacillati; phylum Actinomycetota; class Actinomycetes; order Micrococcales; family Microbacteriaceae; genus Microbacterium; species Microbacterium sp. NPDC086615. The sequence continues at coordinate 20,899 of NZ_JBFBJJ010000015.1, read as the reverse complement.
AGGGCGGGACTCTGCAAGAGACGGTACTGGCACGGCTGGCCTGTCCCCCGTCGATTCCCGCCTCGCTGGGTCGCGAATGGGCGTCCCTGCTCACCGACATGACCGCGTTCGATCCCGCGGTGCGCCCCCCGGCGGCCGTGATCGCCGAACGAGCGGCGGCGCTGACCTTCTCGACGGACATCGAGATCCCGGATGCCGACGACCTCGAGCTCCTCGACCTGCTCGGGGTCGAGACGGCTCCCTGGACGCCGCTCCCCGACCTCGAGGCCTCCGCTTCCGCCTCGACCCTCGCCACGTCGCCACCCGCCCCGCCACCCTCCGGTGACCGCCGGCGGCGCGCGACGGCACGCCGACGACCTGGCATCCGCCCAGCCTGGCTGGGTGCCGCCGTGCTGGCCGCGGTGCTCGTCGTCGGAGGCCACGTGCTGGCCCTCTCGCTCCTGGCTCCGACGCAGCACGTGACGGAGATCGCGCCGTCTCCCTCCCCGAGCGCTCCTGCGGTGCAGGAGCCCGCACCCGCGCAGCAGGTCGCCGTTCCCGGCTCGCGCTGACGCGGCGGGAACGGCGACCGATCTCAGCGCATCACGAGCGTCTGGGTGCGGACCCCGAGCTTCTGAGCGATGTTCATCGCCGAACCGTCCGCCACCATCGCCCAGTTCTCGCCGAGCAGGTAGCTGGTCACCTCACCCACCTTGACCACGGTCTGCGCGTCGAACCACTTCTGCGCCTCGTCGGCCGTCGCGAACACCGCGACGGTCTGCATCCGGCCGGACGCACCCGTGCAGTCGATCGACGATGTGGCGAGCGAGAGACCCGAGTCCTTCGGGTCCGTGCAGACGCCACCGGCCGCCACGAACGCGTCGACGACGGCTCGCGCGGTATCGAAGCTCGAGGCGTTCGCGTCGTCGATGTCGGCGGCGTAGTCGTCGAGTTCGTCGTCGATGTCATCGTCGGCGTCATCCGCCTTCGCGCTCGCCGACGCGGCCGACGGCGCAGCCTGGTCTCCCGTCGACGGAGCCGGGCTCGAGCATCCCGTCAGCCCGAACGCCGCGGCGGCCACGATGATCGAGGCTCCCAGGCCCCAGGCGGTCTTCTTCTCCAGCAGCATGCGCACGTGATTCCTCTCAAGGGGTGAAACGAGCCGCGGACTCTCCCGATCCGCGGTCGTGAGCCGATGCTATCGGCGGCCCGACGCCGGTCTCGGCGATCGCCGTGTAACGATTCGACGGCGCCGTTCCTCGCACTACGCTCGAAGGGATGCCTTCCGCCACCCCCGCGCCTCTCCCCCGGACCCGCGGATGAGCGGCGTCCTCACCGGTTTCGCGGTCGTCGGTCTCGCGGTCGTCGTCGGATACGTGATCGCTCGGATCGACCTGCTCGGGGCGCACGCGCGTCCCGTCCTCAGCCGGTTGACGTTCTTCGTCCTCTCGCCCTTCCTGCTTTTCACCGTGCTGGCGACGGCCGACGTCGGCACCCTGTTCTCCGCTCTCCTCCCCGTCTCGATGATCACGGCGGCCGTGATCATCGGCATCTACGCACTCATCTCGGCCGTGATCCTCCGGCGGCGCGTCGGCGAGACGGTGATCGGTGCGCTGTCCGCCGGGCAGGTGAACAGCAACAACATCGGCATCCCGATCTCGCTCTACATGCTGGGCAACGCGGCGTACTCCGCTCCGGTGATCCTGTTCCAGTTGCTCGTGCTGATGCCCATCGCCCTGTCGATCCTCGATGCCGCGACCTCCGGCTCGCGATCGCCGTGGCGCATCCTCCGACAGACGGCGAAGAACCCGATGCTGATCGGCTCGGCTCTCGGGGTGCTGGTCGCCGTTCTCGACATTGATCTGCCGCCGATCGTCTTCGACCCGCTGCATCTGATCGCCGGCGCCTGTGTGCCGGTACTGCTGATGAGCTACGGAATGTCGCTGTACGGCCAGCGCGTGCTGACCGAGCCGGGTCGTCGCCTCGACGTCATCCTCGCCTCGGCGTTAAAACTCGTCGCGATGCCCGCTCTGGCGTGGGCGGTCGCCACGTGGTTCGCATTGCCCGCCGACCAGGTCTTCGTCGTCGTCGTGCTTGCGGCGCTGCCGACCGCACAGAACGTCTTCAACTTCGCGCAACGCTACGGCGTCGGCGAGATCCTCTCGCGCGACGTCGTGTTCATCTCGACGATCGGATGCCTGCCCGTTCTATTCACGGTCGCGCTCCTGCTGGACCACTCCCCCGCGTGACCGCGCGCGACAGCGCGTTGGCGGGACTCTCACCCTCGGGTCTAGGGTGAGCACTGTTCTCGGCTTTCACTCAGAAAGGCTCGCCATGTCGCCCTCTTCCACGACCACCCCCGTCGTCGGAGCCGTCCGTACCGCCCTCGGGATCAGCGGCGCGCTCTCGCTCGTGATCGGTCTGCTGATCCTCATCTGGCCGGGCCGCACCGCGCAGGTCGCGGTCGGCATCATCGCGGTGTACGTCATCATCGCGGGTCTCGTGAACATCGGCATCGGCGTGTTCTGGCGCTCCGGGTGGGCGCGGATCGGCTACATCGTGCTCGGAGTGCTGTTCATCGTCGCCGGCATCTTCTCGTTCACGAACCTCCCTGCGACAGCCGCATGGTTCGGCGTCTTCATCGGCACGCTCGTCGGCATCCTGTGGATCGTCGAGGGCGTCGTCTCGCTCACCACCGTCGGGCACAACTCCAAGGCTCGGGCCTGGACGATCTTCTTCGCGATCGTGAGCATCGTGGCCGGCGTGGTCCTGCTGTTCTCGCCTCTGCTCGGGGCAGTCACCCTGTTCCTGCTCATCGGCATCTCGCTGGTCATCCTCGGCGTCTTCCAGATCGTCCGGGCGATCCAGTTCGGCAAGGCCGCGTAAGACAGACGGGAGAGGGGGCCGGATGCCATGGCATCCGGCCCCCTCTCCCGTCTCGCGCTCTCCCGCGTCAGGTGACGGGCAGGTACCGGCGCCACCAGTCGAGGACAGCGTCGAAACGCTGGACGCGATGCTGGGGACGACCGCCGCGCGTGAGCTCGTGGTCTTCACCGGGGAAGATGAGCATCTCGGCCTCGGTCCCCTGCTTCTTCAGCGCCGCGTAGTAGCGCGTGGCCTGCTCGAGCGGGCAGCGGAAGTCGAGCTCCGAGTGCAGCACGAGCGTCGGTGTCTTCACCCGGTCGACCACCGCCATCGGGCTCTGCGCCGCGATCTGCGCGGGGTCGGTGCCGACGTACTCCTGCCCGAAGAACGAGCCGATGTCGCTCGACCCGGGGAAGGCGGTCGGGTCGAGGAATCCGCGCTCCACGATCGCACCGGCGAAGCGGTGGTCGTGGGCGATCACCCAGGCCGTCATGTACCCGCCGTACGAGCCGCCCATCACACCGACACGGTCGCCGTCCAGGCGCGGATCCGCGGAGACGACGCCGTCGAAGAAGTCCATGACGTCGAAGTAGTCGAGCGTGCCCATCCGCTGCCGGATCGATCGCCCGTGCTCCCGGCCGTAGCCGGCGCTCCCGCGCGGGTTGCTGTAGACCACGGCGTACCCGGCGTCGACGAGCACCTGCGTCTCGTCGAAGAGGTGCACACCGTACGACGCATAGGGCCCGCCGTGGATCTGGAGGATGACCGGGAACGGCCCCTCCCCGTCGGGAACGGCGACCCACCCGTGCACGGGGTAGCCGTCGCGGCCGGCGATCTCGTGCTCGACCGGGATGACGACTCCGCGCTCACGCGCCGCCGCACCGAAATCGGTCACGGCACGCATTCCCGCGACGGCATCCACGACGACGAGCTCGCCGAACGACTCGGGAGAGGCGACGGATGCCACGACCCGGCCGTTCGCCGCGGCGTGGCCGGTGGCCTCGAGGTCGCCCCCGAGCAGTTCGACGACGTCGCCTCGGCGCGTGACGCGCAGAAGGCGGAGGCGACCGCGGGTGCGGTCCTGCACGATCGCGTCGTCGCCGTCGAAGGAGATGTGGCTGCCGCCCTCGCCGAGGTCGATCGTCTCGGGGTCGGTGAGCCGACGCGGGCCCGCAGCCTCGAGCGCGAAGAGCGCGATCCCGGGGGCGACGAAGTCGACGCCCTCGGGACCGACGTCGTTCGCGAGCACGAAGACGGTGCCGTCGGGAGCCGTGGCGACCTCGGCGATCGAGAGATCGGCCTCGCGCCCCAGCACCTCGCGCTCGGCGCCGTCCTCGACCGAGACGGCGATGAGCCGGTCGCGCAGGTCGCGCCGATCGGTCTCGATGACCTCCGGCACGCTGAGGAGCTCGGCCCCGTCGCGCGTCCACACGACGCCGTTCCAGCTCGTCTCGCCGTGGGTGAGGCGGAGCGGCTCCGCGGCGACGACGCGCTTCTCGGCCGCATCGAGCGCCGGCGCCGGCGCGTAGAACGGCTCCGCGTCGGGCGAGGGCGCCTCCACGACGAAGAGGTGGGTCGGACGGTCGAGATACCCCAGCCCGTTCGCGTGCCAGCGGATGCCGGTGATCCGGCGCGGCGGCTCGGCCGCGGCATCCCGTCCCTCGACGGTGCCGTACCGGCCGGGCTCGGGGACGCGCGCGGCGAAGGCGAGGCGACCGCCGTCGGGCGACCACGCGAGGTCGGTGACTCCCCCGGCCTGGTCGGTGACCTGGACGGGCTCGCCCCCGGTCGCGGCGACGACGAAGACCTGGGCGCGACCGCGATCGTCCGCGCGGAGGAAGGCGATCGTGCTGTCGTCGGGCGAGAGCCGCGGCGAGCGGTCGGCGACCCCGCGCGTCAGACGTCGCGGACGCCCGTCGGGCAACTCGACGCGCCAGAGCTGGCCCACGCCGCGATCGGCGGCGAGATCGGGCCGCGAGGTGGCGAAGACGACGAAGCCGCCGTCGGACGAGAGGGTGGGACGTCCGACCGAGATCAGCGTCTCGATGTCGACGGGACGCATGGTCACTCGCCTCCGAACGAGCCCGTGTCTCCGACGAGGCGGGTGTTGTCGGCCGGCACCGGATCGACCGCCGCGCGGGCGACCTCGGCGGCGAACTCCGACACGTTGTAGAGCTTGCCGGCGTCCTCGCGGCGTGCCGAGATGGCACCGGGATTCGCCCGCTCGAGGAGGGTCGCCGTGATCGTGCCCTCGATCATGTCGCCCGAGACGACCGTGAAACCGATGCCGCGCTCCTCGAGAGCGGGGATCTTCTCGCGCAGGGCGTCCTCGCCGGCACGCTTCGACAGGGCGACGGGCTCGTACTCGGGCATCGTCGGGGTGGTGCGGATGAAGTGCGCCTGGTGGCTGGTGACGAAGACCACGCGCGCGTCGTCCTTCAGAAGCGGCAGAGCCGTCTCGAGCACGTTGACCTGGGCGTCGCGGTTGAGCTGCAGCGCGTAGTCCGCGGCCATGCCCGACTCCATCCCGCCGGAGGCATTCAGCACCAGAATGTCGAGACCGCCGAAGGTGCGCTCGACCTCGTCGAACATGGCCTTCACCGACTCGGGGTCGGTCAGATCGGCGCCGACGACGAGGGCCTCGACGCCCAGCTCGCGCAGCTGCGTCGCCAGCTTCTCGGCGCGCGGGGCCTTGTTCCGGAAGTTGATGACGACGTTCGCGCCGGCCTCGGCGAAGTAGCGGACGGTGTCGGCACCGATGCCGCGCGACGAGCCGGTGACGAGGGCGGTCTTGCCGCTCAGGGAGCCGGAGGGAAGGGTCTGGGACACGGATTCTCCTGACGATTCGTGATCGAGCCGCGCGCCGACGAGGGCACAGGCGACCTTCCCACCCTACCGAGCCGGGCCGCCTCTGCTCCGGGGTGCCGCCGCGTCACGAGCGTGTCGGATCACCGTGCTACGTTCGGCCGCGGAGGCCCCGTCATGATCCGCTCTCTCGCGCCGCGTCATCCGTACTTCGCCGCAGGCGATCCCCCGAGGGTCCTCGCCCATCGTGGCCTGGTCACCTCCGACGCCGCGGCGCTGGGAATCGTCGACAACTCCTTCGCGGCGGTCGCCGAGGCCCACGCCGCCGGCCTCGTCTACGTCGAGTCCGACTGCCATCTGACCGCCGACGGCACCGTCGTCCTGTTCCACGACGACGATCTGGAGCGGGTGACCGGCGACCCGCGCCGGATCGCCGACGTCCGGCTGCACGAGCTCGAAGAGGTGATGTCCGACCGGGGCGGGCTGATCACGCTCGAGCAGGCGCTGGAAGCCTTCCCCGAGACCCGCTTCAATCTCGACGTCAAGGCCGAGGCGGCAGCTGACCCCGTCGGTCGTCTCGTGGCCCCCCAGGCGCATCGGGTGCTTCTGACGAGCTTCTCCGACGAGCGGCGGCGCCGAGCTCTCGCCGCCGCCGCGAGAGCCGGTGCCGCCCTGGCTCCCGCGACCTCGCCCGGTTCGGCGACGGTCGCCCGGATCGTCGCCGCCGTGACGACGGGCATCGCTCCCCTCGCGCGTCGGGCCCTCCGCGGGATCGACGCCCTTCAGATTCCGGAGCGACAGGGCCGTGTGCGGGTATTGTCCCCTCGGCTGGTCGAGGCCGCGCACGCGGCGGGTGTCGAGGTGCACGTCTGGACCGTCAACGACGTCGACGACATGACGCGTCTCCTGGATGCCGGCGTGGACGGGCTCGTGACCGACCGCGGCGACGTCGCGCTCGAACTGGTGAACGGCCGCTGAACACCCGGGGTCCTGAGCATCGCCTGTGAGTTCTGCGAGCACGCGCTCATTTCGAATAAAGCGCACAGGTGCGGTCGTTATACATGGGGACCGACGAGAGGACCACACAATGGCAGATCGCAGTCTTCGAGGCATCCGACTCGGCGCACAGAGCCTTCAGAGCGAAGACGGGGTCGTTTTCCACGACCGCGCGCAGCACACCTACTCCTGCAGCACCTGCGGGCGTGACACCGTCCTGACCTTCGCGGCCGACGCCGAGGTTCCCCAGTCCTGGGAGTGCCGCACCTGTGGTGCAGAGGCACTCCTGCGGATCGGTGAGGGCACCGCGACCGTCGACCACAGCGACGACAAGGCTCCGCGCACCCACTGGGACATGCTTCTGGAGCGCCGCACGATTCCCGAGCTCGAGGAACTGCTCGAAGAGCGCCTCGCGTTCGTCCGCGCACGCCGCGGAGCCGGGGATCAGAAGATCAGCGCCTGACGCTGACCGAAGAGTTCAGACGCCGGCCCCCTCGGGGGTCGGCGTCTTCCTCTGTTTCCGCGACCGCAGCGCCACCGACAGCCCGGCGACGAGCACCGCGACGAGCGACCCGGCGCCCAGCACGATCTTGACCGCGGGGCCGATGACGACGGCCGGCGTCAGACCCGTGCGCAGGGGAACGTCCGTGAGCATGTGCCCGGCGACGTCGACCGGGAGCTCGGCGAGCGTCGCCCCGTCGGGGGCGATCACCTGACTCGTACCGACGGTCGAGATGTTCACCACCGAGCGACCCGTCTCGATCGCGCGCATCCGGGCGAAGGCGAGCTGCTGCAGGTTCTCGTCCGTGCCGCGGAAATCGGCATTGTTCGTCTGGAACATGTAGACCTCGGCGCCGTCGTCGGCACCGTCCCACACGACGTCGTCGTAGATCACGTCGAAGCAGATCGCGAGTCCCACGCCCACGCCGTTCAGATCGATCAGCGGCCGTGCGGTGCCCGGGGTGTACTCGCGGCCGATCAGACCGATGAGGTCGGGGGCGAACGGCTCCCAGAACGCCCGGTCCGGCACGTACTCGCCGAACGGAACCGGATGCCTCTTGTCGTACGTCTGCTCCGGCCCGCCATCGGCCGTCCAGAGCAACGACGAGTTGAAGAGCTCGGTCCCCCGCTCGGTGACCGCCGACACGATCAGAGGCGCGTCGACGCGTCGGGACAGCTCGTCCAGCACGGCGGCGGTCTGCGACGAGGTCGTGGGGTCGGAATCGACGCCACCCTCGGGCCACAGGAGCACGTCCATGTCCTGGCCGAAGAGCGGGGCGGATGCCGCGAGCTGGGCGTTCAAGACGGCGCCCCGCGCGCGCTGGTCGAAGTAACCCGCGGGCCCGTTGCCCTGCACGGCGCCCACGCGCATCGAACCGGCATCCGTCGTGGGGAACTGCGGAAGCGCGACGAGGACGACGAGCAGCACGGCCGCCGGCACGGCGCGCCGCAGATCACGGACGCGCCCGGCCCGGACGAGCTCGATCACCGTCGCGCACAGCATCACGACGAGGAAGGTCAGTCCCGACATCCCGACCCACGACGCGACCTCCGCGAACGGGCCGTTCACCTGGGAAACGCCGATGCGCCCCCACGGGAAGCCGCCGTACGGCCACGATCCGACGATCTGTTCGCGGAGGGTCCACAGGCCCGCGACGAGAGCGGGAAGCAGGACGAGTCGGCCGACGAGGCCCGGCACCACCCGCGGAAGCCAGCGGTACGCGAGAGCGATGGGTATCGCGAACACCGCGGTCAGCAAAGCCTCGAGCGTCGAGAGCGCGATCCAGGGAATGGGACCGAGGTAGCGCGCCGTGAAGAGGAGGTTGACCGAGAAGAACGTCGCTCCGAAGAGGAGACCCACCAGCACCGCCGCCCAGAAGCGTCGCCCGGCGAGAGCCACGAGGGCCATCGCCACGGCGGGGAAGGCCATCGGCCACCACGCGAGCGCGGGGTACGCCGTGACGAGCAGGAGGCCCGCGGCCGCGGACAACGGCGCGGCGATCGCCAGTGGGACGATCGGTCGCGGCGACACGGCGAGGGGCACCCTCCCAGCCTAAATCGCCGGAATCGTCCCCGCGCTCAGGTGACGTGTGCGCCCGAGGCTCACGCGGAGGTGTAAGCGACGATCCCGCGGCGCACCGCGTCGAGCGCCGTTCGCGCGGTCTTGGCGAGCTTCGGTTCCGCGACGAGCGAGATCTGGTCGAGCAGATCGATGGTCTGCTTGGCCCAGCGCACGAAGTCCCCCGCGGCCATGTCGGCGAGCGTCAGCACGCTGTCGAGCGGCAGCCCCTTCGCCCACGCGTGCATCGCGGGCGCCAGGCCCGAGGCGGGCGACTCCGACCCCGGGAGGCGGTGGTCGCGTTCGAGGTCGTCGAGCTCTTGCCAGAGCGTCTGCGTGGCATCCAGTGCCCCGCGGAAGGCGCCTCGGGGCAGCCCCCGCTCGCCCGGTCCGGCTTCGTCGCGTCGCGGCTCGTAGACGAGGCAGCAGGCGAGCGCCGCGAGCGAGGGAACGTCGAGGTCGTCCCACAGGCGCTGGCGAAGGGATTCGGCGACGAGGAGATCGCGCTCGCCGTAGATGCGCCGCATCGTGCGTCCCGCCGGAGTGAGGACGGTCGATCCGTCGTCGTCGGTGGACACGTACTCGAGCGTCGCGAGGACCTCGACGACCCGGTCGAACACCCGCGCGACCGTTCCCGTGCGTTGATCGATCTGCTGACGGGTCTTGTCGGTCGTTCGCTTGAGCTTCCAGTAGCGCTCGGCCCACCGCGCGTGCGACTCGCGGTCAGGACACGAATGGCACGGATGCCGCTGCATCCGGCGGCGGAGGGACTGGATCTGCTGCTGGCGCTCGTCGCGCAGGCGACGGGGGGCCGTGGCATCCCGTCGATTGATCTTCTCGAGATCGCTCAGTTCGCGGCGGATCGTGGAGTACTCGCGGAAGTCGCCGCGGTCGCACGTCATCGCGCTCTCGTAGCCGGCGAGCGACTCCTCCGCCTCTTTCACCTGTCGAGCGAGGCCGACGACGGATCGGTCGGCCTGGAACTGGGCGAACGACGACTCGAGGATCTCGCGCGCGCGGGACCGCCCGAACTGGTCGATGAGGTTGACCGCCATGTTGTACGTCGGCCGGAAGCTCGAGTTGAGCGGGTACGTGCGCCGCGAGGCGAGGGATGCCACGGACTGCGGGTCCAGGCCCTCGGTCCACTGCACGACGGCGTGCCCCTCGACGTCGATCCCGCGCCGGCCCGCCCGCCCGGTGAGCTGGGTGTACTCCCCCGACGTGATCGCGACCCGGGCCTCGCCGTTGAACTTCTCGAGCTTCTCGAGCACCACGGTGCGCGCGGGCATGTTGATGCCGAGAGCGAGGGTCTCCGTGGCGAAGACGACCTTGACGAGTTTGCGCCGGAAGAGCTCTTCGACGACCTCCTTGAACGCCGGCAGGAGCCCCGCGTGATGCGAGGCGATGCCACGCTCGAGGTTCTCCCGCCACTCCCAGAAGCGCAGGACCGCAAGGTCTTCGTCCTTCAGGGTGAACGTGAGCTCGTCGACGATCTGCCGGATCTCGACACGCTCCTCGGCCGAGGTGAGCCGGACGTTCGCGCGGCGCAGCTGCTGCACGGCGGCGTCGCAGCCCGCGCGACTGAAGATGAAGAAGATCGCCGGGAGCAGATGGTTTCGCTGGAGGAGCTCGACGACCTCCGGACGGTCGATGCGCTCGATGCGCGGCCCCTGCGACGCACGAACGGGTTTGTGCCCACCGCGACGCTGGTGCGCGTGGCGCGGACCACCCGCGTGACGCTGCGAGCGGTACTCCTGGGCGCGGCGGTTGTTCTCGTACCCTCCGGCGTTGCCGCCGCGGATGCGGAGGAGCTCTTGATTGACCTGAGCCGTGGCGACGCCCGCGCGATCGTCGAAGAGAGGCAGCAGATCGCCGCGCACGAGGACGTGCTGTTCGAGCGGCACGGGCCGCGTCTCGGAGACGATGACCTCCGTGTCTCCGCGGACGGTGTCGAGCCAGTCGCCGAACTCCTCGGCGTTGGAGACCGTCGCCGACAGCGAGACGAGCTTCACCGACCGCGGGAGGTGGATGATCACCTCTTCCCAGACCGCGCCGCGGAAGCGATCGGCGAGGTAGTGCACCTCGTCCATGACGACGAAGCGGAGGCCGCGCAGCGCCGGGGAGTCGGCGTAGAGCATGTTGCGGAGGACCTCGGTCGTCATCACGACGATGCGCGCCGAGGCGTTGATGTTCGTGTCGCCGGTGAGTAGTCCGACCTCGTCGTCGCCGTAGACCTCTTGGAGCTCGTGGAACTTCTGGTTCGACAGGGCCTTGATCGGGGTCGTGTAGAAGGCCTTGTCACCGGGTTCGAGCATCGCGAGGTGGATCGCGAACTCCCCCACGATCGTCTTGCCTGCACCGGTGGGCGCCGCGACGAGAACGCTGCGCCCGTCCTCGAGGGCGTGGCATCCGGCGATCTGGAAATCGTCGAGTTCGAAGCTCTGCGCCTCGGCGAAGTCGGCGGTGTGAGGGTGCGCGGAGCGGGCCGAGGCCCGCGCGAAGCGATCAGCCGGGCTGAGTCCGCTCACGCGGTCGGTCCCAGCAGGCCCTCAGCGGCCATTCGGCGCGCCCTGCGGCGGTCGAAGAGCATCGACACACCGGCCGCCGCGAAGAACAGGACGACCAGGATGCCGGCCAGCATGAGCATGCTGACGATATCGGCAGCCGGGGTGGCCAGAGCGGCGAACAGCGTCGCGATGAGGACCGCGACACGCCATCCCTTGAGGATCGCCTTGCCGCTCATGACGCCGGCGACGTTCAGGGCGACGAGGAAGACGGGGAGCACGAACGCGACACCGATGACCAGCATCAGCTTGAAGACGAAGTCGTAGTACTCGTTCGCGTTATAGAGGTTGGCCGCTCCCGTCGGCGTGAAACCCCACATCAGCTGGATCACATGCGGGACGATCAACACACCGACGTAGCACCCGCCGAAGAACAGGGGCACGGCGGATGCGATGAAGCCGATCGTGTACCGGATCTCTTTGCGCGTGAGGCCGGGCATGATGAAGGCCCAGATCTGCCACAGCCAGATCGGCGCCGACAGGAAGATGCCGATCGTGAAGGCGATGCGCATGCGCAGGTCGAACGCCGACGTGACCGCCGTGAAGTTGATGGCCGAGAGGTTGTCGCCGCGCTGAGCGGCGATCTCGCGGACGGGGACGGTGATCCACTCGATCACCGGCGAGGTGATCGCGAAAGCGACGATCATGCCGACGATGAGCGCCGCAGCGGCGATCATCAGGCGCTTACGTAGCTCGATGAGATGGGCGCCGATCGACATGCGCTTGTCGCGCCGCGGTCCTTCCGGAACGTCGATCCGCGGGGGTCCTGCCGTGGTCACGCCTTAAACAGAGGTGTCGTTCGGCTTGCGCTGCTCGGGGGCCGCGGCCGTGGCCGTGCCGACCTCGGTGGCGCGCGTGGCATCGGTGTTGCCGGCATCGACCTCGTCGTCGCGCTTCATCTCTTTCATCTCGTTCTTGAAGACACGAGCGGACTGCCCCACGCTCTTCGCCAGCGCCGGGAGCTTGGTCGCGCCGAACAGAAGGAGAATGACCGCGAGAACGATCAACAGGTGTACTCCGGTGATTCCCTGGAACATGATGACTCCTCGTCAGTCTCGGGGGTGGTCGTCAGTCTAACCCGCACAGGTGCACGAAAGCCCGGATCACGGGCAAGGTTCACCCCTTCGATCAACTGGCGTACTGGGCGAGACCGGCTGCAGCCCAGGCGGCGGCAGCCCGTCGAGCCCCTTCCGGCTCGAGCAGCTCGACGTCACCGCCCCGTCGCGCGGCCAGTCTCTTCAGGCTCTGCTCGTCGGCCAGGCGCAGCGACGCGATCGATGCGTCGCCGTCGTCGGCGATGTCGGCGCGTTCGAGGTAGTCCGCGAGCAGCGGAGCGACCTCGCGCGGGAAGCGGAATCGGGCGACGACGTCGTCGTCCGCGGGGGCGAACAGATCGGGGACGGGGTCAGCACCGTGCTCCGCGGGGATGTCGGTCAGCACGGGTTCGCTCACCCGGTCGAGGTGGAACGTGCGTACGGCCTGCCGCGTGTGGCACCAGCCCTGGAGGTACCACTGATCGTTCGCGATGTGGACCTTGATCGGGTCGACCGTGCGCAGAGTCGGTCCCGCACCCGGAGCTCGATACGTGAAGCTCACCGCGACCCGGGCGCGCAAGGCGCGGTCGACGACGTCCCGCACCCCGTCGACGGGTCCGGGGGCCACGATCACCGGCGGCGGGGTCGACGACGCGCCGCGCGAGAGCTTCGCCAGCAGACCGGTGACGAGTTCGTTGTCGGCGACGCCGGGAAGAGTGCGCGCGAGCTGGAGGCCGGCCAACAGCGCGGCGGCCTCACGGGCGGTCAGCCGCGGAGATCGCTCCAGCCCGACCGTGTTCGTCATGGCGATGATGTCCTCGCGTTCGAGGAGATCCCAATCGATGTCGAACAGCTCGTTCGGTAGCTGCCAGTAACCGCGCTCGCCCGGCAGCCCGATCACCGTCAGCCGTTCGACCATGGCGCGCATCTGCGCGGGGGTCACATCGAACTCCTCCGCCGCCTCGGCGACCGAGACCTCGCCCTTGCCGATCAAATACGGCACGAGCTGCAGGAGCAGCGCGGCACGGTCCAGCGCCTGCAGGGGCCTCTCGGCGGTCATGCCGCACCCCCGTGCAGCGCGAGGGTGGCTTCGAGCCGACGAACGACCTCGTCTCGCAGGCTCGCCGGCTCGACGACGCGGACCTCCGGTCCGTACGACGCGAGCTCGTCGGCGAACACGTGCAGGTCGACGAACGGGACGATGACGCCCTGCGGAGCCGGCAACGCCCGACGCGCGAGCCGCAACGACGCCTCGGTGCCGGGGTGCACTTCGAGGAGGGCACGCTGACGGCTCGCGACGTCGCGGAGTCCGGCCAGAGCGCGTTCCCCCGCGCCCTGGCGCAGAGTCGGCGAGAACTTCTCGCGGGTCACGACCACCTCGCCCACGACCCGGGAGAGCAGGAAGGTGCGATCGGCATCCATCGTCAGGTCGAAGCCGAACACGTGCCAGCGAGCCTCGTATTCGACCAGCGCGAGGGGGCGGATCCGCCGCTCGCGCGGACGGGGCTCACCCGGGCGGAGGTACGAGAACGTGACCACGCGGCACTCCTCGATCGCCCTCTGGAACGTCGGGAACGACGCATCGCGGACTCTGATACGCGGCGCGTAGCCGATGATCGGCTCGTCGACGGCGATGCCGAGCGCGCGGATCTTGCGCAGACCGCTTCGCGCGTCGGCCGAGAGCGACTCGCTGCCCCAGACGTCGCCGGCGATGTTGAGCAGTGCGATCTCGGCCGGGCTGAACGAGATGTCGTCGGGGAGCGCGTACTCCGCCGTCGGCACGCGGTACCGCGCTTCACGCAGGTCGTCGGGATCGGCTCGCTCGCCGATCGTCTCGATCGGGATACCGAGACCGCGCAGGTTCTCTTTGTCGCGCTCGAACATCTTCTCGAGCGCGTCCTTCGACGCTCCGGCTTCGAGCTGCTCACGGTACCCGGCCACGGAGGAGAGGATCGTCTCTTTCGTCAGCCCCTGCTCGGTCGCCATGAGGGCGACGACGAGGTTGACCAGTCGCTCCTCGGGAGCGCTTCTGGAGCTGGTGGCGGGCACTCGCCCATCCTAGGCGGGGAGGGGACGACGGTCCCTCCCCGCAGCGCGATCGAGCGCCGCGATCGAGCGCCGCGATCGCGCGCCGCGATGGCGCGACGGCGAACGGGGCCGCGCGGACGAATCGCCTCGGGCCGGGTCAGCCGACCGTGCCGAGGATGTCGACGACGTAGACGAGGGCCTTGTCGGCGGGCGCGCGCAGCGCCTGCTGGTCGGCCGAGGTCTGGTCCGAGGGAACGACGACGAGGACCTGCGATCCCACCGTCTGCCCCTCGAGCGCCGAGGCCAGGGAGGGCGGCAGCTGGGATGCGGTCGCCTGGCCGGGAGCACCGTTCTCCCAGGTCGAGAAGAAGGTGGTCTTGGCACCCCAGGCGACACCGAGGAGGTGGATCATGACGTTCGAGTCCGCCGTCAGCTCCTCGCCGTCGCCCTTCTTGAGCGTCTCGGTGCGCACGTCGGTCGGCGCATCGTTCTGCGGGAACGAGACGCCCGGCTGGCCGCTGGGGGCGCGCACGACGGAGGGCATGCCGGTTCCGGCGTTGAACTGCTCGACGCCGTCGGCGGCGGGCAGGAAGACCTTGCGCACATCGAAGACGAACACCGCCGGAGCGCCCGCCGTCAGGCCGAGACCCTGGGCCTGCTCGGCGGGGATCGTGTCACTCGGAAGCGCGACGGCCACCCGCGAGCCCTCGGCCGCACAGTGCAGGAGTTCACCCACGCCCGGAACGTTCTTCTCGAGCTCGAGCAGGGTGAGCGGCCGGGAGAAGTCAGCGGCGTAGGGGGTCGCGATCGCCGTCTCGCCCGTCGCGGCGTTGACCACGGTCACATCGAGGAAGGCCTGCTGGCCCGCCTCGGTCAGCTTCTCTCCATCGCCCTGAACGAGCGTGTCGACCGCCGTCTGCGTGGGGAGGTAGGGGCTGCGCAGGTTCACCGTCGGCGCGGTGCCCACGTCGCCCGGCGCCGAGATCGCCGCGGACAACGCGGGGTCGGCGGTCGGGGTCGGGCACGAGGCGCCGGCGGAGGCGGAGCATCCGACGAGACCGAATCCGGCGAGGGCGGTCACGGCGACGAAGGCGGGGAGTCTGCGCACCGGAACAGTTTAGGGCGTCGCGTCCGATGAATCCGCCGAGGGCGCTGGGAGGTCCTGGCGCCGACGCACCCCGTCGGCCGCCTTCTGCGCCTCGCGCACCCGCTTGCGGAGGTTCTTGTCGGTGATCTCGCGATCACCGACAGCCCCCGGCGTCCACAGCTCCACGTCCTCGTCGCCGTAGCTCGACTTCGACGCGCGCCGCTTGACCTCGGGCGGCACGGCGCCCGGCGCGAGCCGACGCGCGGTGAGGAGGAAGCCCGTGTGCGCGATCATCCGGTGATCGGGGCGGACGGCGAGACCCTCGACGTGCCACCCGCGGACCATGGTCTCGGACGCATCCGGATCGGTGAACAGACCCGTCGCGCGGATGTACTCGGCGACGCGGCTGAGCTGCGTGGCGGTCGCGACGTAGCAGAGCACCACTCCGCCGGGTGTGAGGGCGTCGGCGGCGACGTCGATGCACTCCCACGGCGCGAGCATGTCGAGCACGACCCGATCGACGGACCCCGGCTCGACGGCGGTGGGAAGGCTCTCGACGAGATCGCCCACGACGACGTCCCACGTCGAGGGAGGGGCACCGAGGAAGGTCTCGACGTTCGCGCGAGCGACGTCGGCGAACTCCTCCCGACGTTCGAACGACACGAGGCGCCCCGCGGGACCGATCGCCCGGAGCAGCCAGAGCGACAGCGCACCGGAGCCGACCCCGGCCTCGACGACGGTCGCCCCGGGGAAGATGTCGGCCGCCGAGAGGATCTGCGCCGCGTCCTTCGGGTACACGATCGCCGCCCCGCGGGGCATCGACATGACGAAGTCGCGCAGGAGCGGACGCAGCGCGAGGTAGTCGTGCCCCGCGCTGTTCGTGACGACGCTTCCGTCCGGCTCGCCCACGAGCAGCGAGTGCTTCAGCACGCCGTTGTGCGTGTGCAGCTCACCGTCCTCGCGCAGGGTGATCGTGTGCAGGCGCCCCTTGGGGCCGGTCAGCTGCACGCGATCGCCGACCCGGAACGGGCCGCTCAGGTGCGGGGTCTCACTCATCGGGTCTCCTGCGGGGTGATGGTCGAAGCGGTGGGGAAGGCGGGCGTCTCGCGCCGCGAGGAGTGGAGCGCACGGAGGTCGGCGGTGGTACGACCCTCGAGGGTCGGCCAGAGCGCGTCGGCGCCGAGACCGTCGAGCGGAACCATGAGGGGCACGCCGAGGGATACGGCGCCGCTGGCGAGGGCCGAGCGCAGCCCGTTGGGCGAGTCCTCGATTGCCACGGCGTCGGCGACGTCGACGCCGAGCGCGGCGCACGCCTGGAGGTAGGGGTCGGGATAGGGCTTCGGGCGCTCGACGTCGTCACCGGCGACGACGACGTCGAAGGCCGGGAAGTCGATCAGTTCGGTCACCGACAGGGCCATCCGCCGCATCGACATGGTCACGAGGGCTGTCTTCACCCCGTTCGCGCGGAGGTCGGCGAGGAGTTCCCGCGCCCCCGGACGGAACGGGACGCCGACCACGGAGAGCTGACGCAGCACCTCGTCCGTGAGGTACGCGATGATCTCGTCGACGCCCCAGGGCACGCCCGCGTTCTGCAGCAGGCGGGCCGAATCCTCGAGGGCGAGGCCGACCATGCCGAGCGCCTGCTCGTGCGACCACGTTCCCCCGAAGCGCTCGACCAGGGGCGTCTCGGCGGCCATCCAGAACGGTTCCGTGTCGACGAGAGTGCCGTCCATGTCCCAGAGGACGGCGGCGGGCGCGGAAGAAGTCATCGTTCCATCGTATCGAGCGCGCCCCGCCGCACCGCTCCCCCGCGAGCGCATGCGCCTATCCTGGAACCCAGCCCTTCCCGGGGCAGAGGAGGTCGCGTGGACGCACTGGGTCGCCGGATCATCGTCGCCGCTTTCGACGGATGGAACGACGCGGGAGAGGCGGCGTCCGCCGCCGCGAGTCTTCTGCGCGCCGACACCGAGTACGAAGTGGTGCACACGGTCGACCCCGAGCTCTACTTCGACTATCAGTACACACGTCCGCAGATCGGACTGGATGCCGAGGGCCACCGCACCCTCACCTGGCCCGAGGCGCGGCTGCTCCGCCCGGCTCATCGGTCCGACGACGCGGAGATCTGGCTGCTCGTCGGGGTCGAACCCGCGCGCGCGTGGCAGGCCTTCGCCGCCGAGTTCATCGACGTCGCCCTCCGCGAAGACGTGACGGGGTTCGTGGCGCTCGGCTCGATGATGTCCGATGTGCCGCACACGCGCCCGATCTCGGTCTTCGCCGGCAGTGACAACGAGGGCGTCCGTCAGGCACTCGACCTCGAACGGAGCCTGTACGAGGGTCCGGTGGGCATCCTCAGCGCGATCGGACACGCGGCCGAGGGGGTCGGCATCCCGACCGCCAGCCTCTGGGCGAGCGTGCCGCACTACGTCGCCGGTCACACCCCGTCACCGAAGGCGACCCTGGCGCTTCTCGACCGCCTGCAGTCGATCACCGGCATTGAGGTTCCGCGCGGCGACCTCGCCGCCGAGGCCGTCGCGTGGGAAGCGTCGATCGACGCGGCAGCGGCCGACGACGAAGAGATGAGCGAGTACATCCGCCAGCTCGAGCAGACCCGCGACACGTGGGACTCCCCCGAGGCTTCCGGCGACGCGATCGCCCAGGAGTTCGAGCGCTATCTGCGCCGCGGAGGCGACGGGCCGAGCAAGCCCGGTCGCGACGATCCGCCGCGCCGCTGAGCTCAGCCGCACGGGCGCCCGGTCCCTTCGACGGGCTCAGGGACCTCGCACCGACGACACACGGACCGAACCGAGGTGGCTGAGCTCGTCGAAGCCACCGGACCCCCACCTCGCCCGCACACGACGACGGCGCCGCCCCGAAGGGACGGCGCCGTCGTGGCATCCGGGATCAGCTGGTGATGACCGTCGACACGGCGGGGATGACGCCCGTCAGCAGCAGGATGATGATCAGGATGCCGAGCGCCACGCGGTAGATCACGAACGGCAGGAAGCT
Organism: Microbacterium sp. NPDC086615; assembly: GCF_040686055.1. Lineage (NCBI taxonomy): Bacteria > Bacillati > Actinomycetota > Actinomycetes > Micrococcales > Microbacteriaceae > Microbacterium > Microbacterium sp. NPDC086615. Next base: position 2,476 of record NZ_JBFBJJ010000015.1, on the reverse strand, counting down.
GCCGCGCTTGAGGTACTGCATGAGGAACGCGATCACGAGATAGCCGACAACGAAGGCGATTACCGTCGCGATCGCGGTCTCGCCGAGGTTGTACGGACCGGTTCCCTCGTCGAAGCTCTTGTAGAGCTCGTACAGCCCGCTCGCGAACACCGCGGGCACGGCCAGCAGGAACGAGTACTCCGCGACAGCGGTGCGCTTGTAGCCGAGGGCGCGACCGAGGGTCGTGGTGGCGCCGGAGCGCGAGACGCCGGGAACGAGGGCGAGGGCCTGCGCGAACCCGAAGGCGAAGCCGTGACCCACGGTGAGGTCTTCGAGGTCGCGGCGGCGCTTGCCGTAGTGGTCGGCGACACCGAGCAGGACGCCGAAGACGATCAGCACGATCGCGGTGATCCACAGGCTCCGGAAGTTGTCGCGGATGAGGCTCTGCAGGAGGAAGCCGAGCACACCGATCGGGATGGTGCCGATGATGATGTACCAGCCCATGCGCGCGTCGGGGTCGTTGCGCGGAACCCGGCCCGTGAGGGACAGGAACCAACGCGAGAGCACGCGGGCGATCTTCTTGCGGAAGTACAGCAGCACCGCGAGCTCGGTGCCGATCTGGGTGATGGCGGTGAACGTCGCGCCCGGGTCGGTCTGCGACTGGAGGAACTCGCCCACGATGCGTATGTGGGCGCTGGAGGAGATGGGGAGGAACTCGGTGAGGCCCTGTACGAGCCCCAGGATGATGACCTCGAAGATGTGCATTCGGTCCTTCAGTACGTTCGGATGAGGTCGGCGAGGACTCGTCGACCGAACTCGAGCGCGTCAACGGGAACGCGCTCGTCGACACCGTGGAACATCCCGGTGAAGTCGAGATCGGCGGGGAGTCGCAACGGCGCGAACCCGTAACCGGAGATTCCGAGGCCGGCGAGGGCCTTGTTGTCGGTGCCGCCGCCCATGAGGTACGGCACGACCGGCACGCCGGGGTCGTGACGGTCGAGCTGGGCGACCATCGCGTCGACGAGGTCGCCCGAGAACGGCACCTCGAGACCGATGTCGGTGTGGACGACCTCGATCTCGATGTCCGACCCGACGATGCGACGGATGTCGGCGAGAGCGGCTTCCTCGGTGCCGGGGAGCACGCGCACGTCGATGAGCGCCTCGGCCCGGTCGGGGATCACGTTGTGCTTGTACCCCGCGGTCAGGCCCGTGGGGTTGGTCGTGGTCCGCAGCGTCGAACGGATGAAGCTGGATGCCGCGCCGGTGCGCATGGCGAGGGCGTCGGGGTCGCCCGCGTCGTCACCCGTGATGTCGGCGAGGCCGTTCAGCAGCGCCGCCGTGGTGTCGGTGAGCCGGATGGGCCACTCGGTTCGACCGAGGGCCGCCACCGCTTCCGCCAGCCGGGTGACGGCGTTGTCGGGGTGCAGGCCGCTGCCGTGCCCCGCGCGCCCACGGGCGGTGAGCTTGATCCAGATCAGGGCCTTCTCCCCCACCTGCAGGAGGTAGGCGCGACGGTCGCCGACCGCGATCGAGTAACCGCCGACCTCGCTGATCGCCTCGGTCGCGCCCCGGAACCAGTGCGCCCGGTCCTTCACGACCAGGGCGGAGCCCTCGACGCCGCCGTTCTCCTCGTCGGCGAAGAAGGTCACGATGATGTCGCGCTCGGGCTGCTCCCCCGCGCGCAGCACATCGGCGACGGCGGTGAGGATCATGGCATCCATGTCCTTCATGTCGACCGCTCCGCGGCCCCACAGGATGCCGTCGCGGATCTCACCCGCGAACGGATCGACGCTCCAGTCCTCGGCGACGGCGGGGACCACATCGAGGTGACCGTGCAGGATCAGCGCCGGCTTGTCGGGGTTGCGGCCGGGGACGCGCGCACAGACGTTCGTGCGACGGGCGATGGGCTCGTAGTAGTCGGGCGCGAGGCCGAGTCCCTCGAGGTAGGCACCGACGTACTCGGCCGCCTCGCGCTCGCCGTTCGAGCGTCCACCCCCGTAGTTCGAGGTGTCGAACCGGATGAGGTCGGACGCCACGCGGGCGACCTCGGGTACGTCGTTCTCGAGCTCGGGCATGCGCACTACGGTACCCGGGCGCGGACCCGCGAACCGTCCTGTGTCGGCGTACGGCGGGCCCTCGAAGGGCTCGATGCCGCCGAGCCGCGCCCGGGGTGCACGCTCGGTTCGAGACGGGGCTCCGGTCGTGGTAATGTCGTTCCTCGTTGCGAAAGTGACAAAACACCCAGATGCGCGGGTGGCGGAATAGGTAGACGCGCTAGCTTGAGGTGCTAGTGCCCGTATTAGGGCGTGGGGGTTCAAGTCCCCCCTCGCGCACAGATGAGAAAGACCCCCGGGTTCGCCCGGGGGTCTTTCTCGTTTCCGAGACGTCTCGCCTGCCGACGAGGCTTATAGGCAAGAACGTGTGGATGGCTCGGGCGTGTCAGCTCCGTCCTGCCCATCCGGTTCGGATCCAGAGGCCTTCCTCGGCGGTGACGGCG
>NZ_JBFBJJ010000014.1:0-103383 GCF_040686055.1 Microbacterium sp. NPDC086615 | reverse complement strand
TGGTACTGCAGGGGGGACCCTGTGGGAGAGTAGGACACCGCCGGACTTCTTCTAACGAAATGGCCACCCAAAGCTGGGTGGCCATTTCGCATTTACGGGTAGTTTTTCCCGGGGAGGACAGTCATGTCGACGGACGACGCGAACGATCGCAAGGGCAACGAAGGGCGCTCCGGCGACCGCGCATCCGGTCGTGGGCGGTCATCATCCGGAGGTTCCTCGCGCGGGGACCGTCCATACCGCCGTGACAACGACGCCCGTCCGCGACGCGAAGGCGACGGACGGCCGTCACGGGGTGGCGACCGTCCGTATCGGCGCGACTACGACGCGCGTCCGGCGCGCGATGACCGGCCGTTCCGCCGCGACGTTCAGGGCGCAGGCCGGTCCGCTCGTGACGGTGATCGTCCGTTTCGGCGCGATGGCGACCGCCCGTTCAGCCGGAACGCTGATTCGCGGCCCGCGCGCGATGGCGATCGTCCCGCCCGCCGTGATGGTCAGAGCGCCGGTCGCCCGGCGCGGAGCGGCGACCGTCCGTTCCGCCGTGACAACGACGCCCGCCCTGCTCGAAACGGGGATCGGCCGTACCGAGGCGACAACCCGGGGACCGGTCGTGCGCAGCGAGACGGCGATCGCCCGTTCCGTCGGGAGGGTGAGCGTCCCTTCCGCCGCGACAACGATTCCCGCCCGCCCCGGGACGGGGATCGCCCCTATCGTCGTGACGGCCAGGGAGCCGACCGACCCCGGCGTGACGGGGACCGTCCGTACCGTCGCGAGGGTGATACTTCGGCGCGCCCGCGGCGTGACGGAGAGTCGCGCGAGTTCACCGGGAACGCTCGGCGCCCGTCCGGTGACCGGCGCCCCGGGGCCGGAGCGCCCCGTCGCTTCGACCGCGAAGACTCGCGTGCGACCCGGCCGCCGCAAGACCGCCGTGAGCGCGGTCCTGAGATCCCCGAAGAGATCACGGCGTGGGACCTTCCGGGCGCGGCGCGCAACGAACTGAAGACCCTGAGCAAGGACAACGCGGAGAACGTCGCCCGGCACCTCGCCATGGCGGCCCGCCTCATCGATGAGGAGCCAGAGCTCGCCCACCAGCACGCCCTGGCAGCGTCTCGCAGTGCGGGGCGTGTTGGGGTGGTTCGCGAGACTGTCGCCATCACCGCGTATGCGGTCGGCGACTTCGCCCTGGCACTGCGTGAACTTCGTACTCACAGGCGGATCACCGGCTCCGACGAGCAGCTCCCGCTCATCGTCGACAGCGAGCGCGGTGTCGGACGCCCGGATCGTGCGCTCGAGGAGGGACGCGCGGTCGACCGGATGACGCTGTCCGTCCCGGTGCGCGTGCAACTGGCGATCGCGATGTCCGGGGCTCGTCTGGATCTCGGACAGACGGATCGTGCGCTACAGGAGCTCGACATCCCCGAGGCCGACCCGGACCGCGCGTTCGAGTGGAGTCCGGCGCTGTTCTCGGCGCGTGCTGCCGTTCTGGAGGAGCTGGGGCGCCTCGACGAGGCTGCCGAGTGGGAGCGCCGCGCGCAGATCGCCTCGGACGCTCTCGACGCCGCGTCCGGTGTCGCCGATCGCGAGGTCATCGTCGTCGAAGAGATCGACCTCATCGATGACGAGGGCGGCGTGGACGTGGCATCCGGAGTCATTCCCGTCGCGGACGTGGACGAAGACGAGGCCGTCGACATGGAGACGGTGGCGGACGACGCGGACGACGCGGAGGAGTCGCGGTGATCCTCGGGCGCGCGAAGCGTGAGGCGACGCCACTCGACGAGGTCGATGTCGTCCTCGCCGACCTGGATGGCGTCGTGTACGCCGGCCCGGGCGCGCTTCCGCATGCCGTGGACAGTCTGAATCGCGCGCAGGAGGAGGGGCGTCGACTCGGGTACATCACGAACAACGCGTCCCGTACCGATGCCACCGTCGCCGCTCATCTGTCGTCGCTGGGGCTGCGGGTCGCGGCGGGCGATGTCGTCACGAGCCCTCAGGCGGCGATGCGACTCATGCGCGACCTCGTTCCGGCCGGCTCCACGCTCCTCGTGATCGGCGGAGAAGGTCTTGTTGTCGAGGTCGAGAAGGCCGGCTTCGTCGTGACGCGCAGCGCCGAGGACGCACCCGCTGCGGTGGTGCAAGGATTCTCGCCCGAGGTGGGCTGGGCGCAGCTGGCGGAAGCCGCCTACGCGCTCGCCACCCCCGTCGAAGAGGGCGGCATCCCGTGGGTCGCGACGAACACCGACTGGACGATTCCGCAGGCCCGGGGGATCGCGCCGGGAAACGGCACCCTCGTCTCGGCGGTCCACACCGCCGTGGGACGTCTCGCCACGATCGCGGGGAAGCCCGAGCGTCCCATCTTCGACGAGGCGGTGACCCGCACCGGCGCGAGGAATCCGTTGTTCATCGGCGATCGCCTCGACACCGACATCCAGGGTGCGCGAGCCGCCGAGATGGCGTCGCTCCTCGTCCTGACCGGGATCGATCGTCCGAAACAGGTGCTCGCGGCTCCGCCCTCGCAGCGTCCTGACTTCATCGTCTCCGACCTGCGCCAGCTGTTCGAGCCGTACCCTGCGACGATCGTCAAGGGTGAGCGGACTCGCGTCGGCGACGCTGTCGTCGAGATCGACGGCGTCGATCTCCGCATCGTGTCCGAGGGCTCGCGCCAGATCGATCTCCTGAGGGCAGGAGCGGCCGCGATCTGGAACTCCGGCCGTGCGATCTTCGGGTTCCGCGTTCCGGAGCAGCTCTACGCGGACCCGTTCCGCGTGCGCTGACGCCGGTACCATGGCATCCATGTCGGAGAGCCGAGAGCACGACGCGGACGCCGAGCTGATCAGCCGACTGCGCATCATCGAGGAGCAGCCGCTGGACACCCGGGCGGACGCGTACGCGGCGCTGCACGACGAGTTGGCGCGAAGGTTGGAGTCCGGCCCTCGCGACGCGCCGCCGGCCGCACGCGCATGACGCGCCTGGATGCCGAACTCGCGGCCCGTGGTCTGGCGCGATCGCGCTCGCACGCCACGCAGTTGATCTCCGCGGGCGAGGTCAGCGTCGACGGGAGAGCGGTCGTCAAGTCCTCCGCCACGGTGGACGAGAACAGCGTGATCGAGGTGGCGAGCCCCGACCATTACGTCAGTCGGGGTGCCCACAAGCTGATCGCCGCCCTCGACGCTTTCGAGATCGAGGTCCCGGGCCGCGTCGCCCTGGATCTCGGGGCGTCGACGGGCGGGTTCACGCAGGTGCTCCGTGAGCGCGGAGCGCGTCCGGTCCTCGCCGTCGACGTCGGGCACGGCCAGTTGTCCACAGCCCTCGCGGCCGACCCCGACGTGGTGTCGGTCGAGGGGTATAACGTGCGGTTCATGACCGCCGCCTCGCTCGCAGAAGCCACGGGTGTCGCCGAACGCCCGACGCTCGTGACGGGCGACCTTTCCTTCATCTCCCTGCACCACGTGCTGCCCGCGGTGGTCGACACCGCCGCGGCGGACGCCGATGTCGTCCTGCTGGTCAAGCCGCAGTTCGAGGTCGGGCGCACCGCGGTCAAGGGCGGGCTCGTCACCGATCCGGCCCTGCGATCCGACGCCGTGCACAGTGTGCTCTGGGCCGCCTGGGACGCCGGGCTCAAGACGAACGGCCTGATCTCGTCGCCTCTCGTCGGAACCCACGGCAACCAGGAGTACGTCGCGTGGTTCTCGGCCGCTCGCGGCACCGACCCCTCAGAATGGGAGAGCACCGTGACCCGACTGACCGGAAGCCGATGACCCCCAGCGATCGCCGAATCCTCCTCGTCGTCCACGCGCGCCGCGACGACACCGTCCAGGCAGCCCAGCGCATCATCTCCGCGGTGCTTGCGGCGGGGGCTGTGCCCGTGGTCTCGGCCGAAGACCGGCCGGAGCTCGCGGAACGCCTGTCGCTCGAGGGCGTTGCGACTCTCGGGACCGACGTGGGCATCGACGACGTCGAGCTCGCCATCGTGCTCGGCGGAGACGGGACGATCCTTCGCGCGGCCGAGATGGTGCGGGGGAGTACGGCTCCCATTCTCGGCATCAACATGGGCCACGTCGGCTTCCTCGCCGAGATCGAGCGCGACGACATGGACGACGCGGTGCGTCGCGTGATCGCTCGGGACTACACGGTCGAGGAGCGCCTCGCCCTGGCGGTCAAGATCCAGGATGCCGATGACCGCGTCATCTACGAGACCTGGGCCCTGAACGAGGCGACCGTCGAGAAGGCCAGCCGCGAGCGCATGCTCGAAGTGGTCATGGCCGTCGACGGGCGCCCCCTCTCGTCGTTCGGCTGCGATGGGGTGGTCATCGCGACTCCGACCGGGTCGACCGCATACAACTTCTCCGCCGGGGGTCCGGTCGTCTGGCCGACCGTCGAGGCGATCGCGGTGGTTCCGCTGTCCGCGCACGCGCTCTTCGCCCGACCTCTGGTCGTCGGCCCGGACGCGAGCGTCGCGGTCGAGGTCCTCGAACGCACGAGCGGAAGCGGCATCCTGTGGTGCGACGGGCGCCGTTCGCACGAGCTGCCCCCGGGTGCTCGGGTCGTCGTACGCCGCTCGTCGCGGCCGGTTCGTCTCGCGCGCCTGCATCCTGCGGCGTTCACCGAACGACTCGTGCGCAAGTTCCGTCTCCCCGTCACGGGATGGCGCGGCGCGTCGGGAGGTGCCTCGTGATCGAGGAGATGCGACTTCGCGACCTCGGCGTCATCGCCGACGCGACGCTGCCGATCGGGCGCGGCTTCACGGCGATCACGGGCGAGACGGGCGCCGGTAAGACCATGGTCGTCACCGGACTGGGTCTTCTCCTGGGCCAACGCGCCGACTCCGGCGCCGTGCGCAAGGGCGCGGCGCAGGCAGCGGTCGAGGGCGTCTGGATCGTCCCCGAGGACGGTCCGGTCGCTGCTCGCGTGCGCGAAGCCGGCGGCGACGTCGAGCCCGTGGGCGAAGGATCCGCCGAGCTGTACCTCGGCCGCACGGTCTCGAGCGAAGGACGAGGACGCGCCACTGTCGGCGGTCGCACCGCTCCGGCGGGCGTGCTCGCTGACCTGGCGGACGAACTCGTCGTCGTGCACGGACAGTCGGACCAGCTGCGGCTGAAGTCGTCGTCGGCGCAGCGCGAGGCTCTCGATCGTTTCGGGGGCGAGACGATCACCGTCGCGCGCTCCGCCTATCGCGCGGCGTGGGATACCTGGCGGACTCTCGATGCCGAGCTGACCACGCTCACGACCGACCGCGACGCGCGCGCGCGGGAGGCCGAGGAGCTCCGCGCCGCGATCGCCGAGATCGAGGCAGCCGCGCCCCTTCCGGGCGAGGAGGAGGAGCTCGCCCGCCGTGCCGAGCGTCTCGCGAACGCCGAGGAGCTGCGGATCGCGGCGGTGACCGCGCACGCCGCGCTCTCGAACGAAGACGGCGCGGCCGACGTGATCACTCTCCTCGCCGAGGCGCGTCGCGCCCTGGAGAGGATCGCCGCGAGCGACGAAGCACTCGCCGCGATCGGGGAGCAGGTCGCCGACCTCGGGTACCGCGCCACCGACGCGTCCGTCGCGCTGTCGGGCTATCTGGCCGATCTCGACGAGTCCGGGCCGCACGAACTCGCCGCCGTCGACGAGCGGCGCGCGGTGCTCGCCGGGCTGACGCGAACACACGGATCGGTGGATGCTGCCATCGCGTTGCTCGAGACGGGCTCAGCCCGTCTGGTGGAGCTCGACGATGACGGCGACCGCCTGCAGCGCCTCGAGAAGGAGCGCGATGCGGCGGCCGTCGTACTCGACGCGGCTGCCGAGACGCTGACCTCCGCACGGCGGGAGGCAGCTGCGCGACTGGGCGCCGCGGTCACCGAGGAGTTGCACGCCCTGGCCCTGCCCGACGCGCGTCTCACCGTCGACGTCGCCCCCGCGACCCCCGCGGGTCACGGGCGCGACGAGGTGTCGATCCTGCTCGCGCCGCACCCCGGCGCCGACCCCCGGCCCGTGTCGCGCGGCGCCTCGGGTGGCGAGCTCAGCCGCGTCATGCTCGCGATCGAGGTCGTGATCGCCGGAGTGGATCCGGTCCCCACGTTCGTCTTCGACGAAGTGGACGCGGGGATCGGCGGCGCGGCGGCGATCGAGGTCGGCCGCCGTCTCGCGCGCCTCGCCGAGTCGTCGCAGGTCATCGCCGTCACGCACCTCGCGCAGGTGGCCGCGTTCGCGGGCAACCACCTCACGGTCGTCAAGGGCCACGACGGCGCGGTGACGGCATCCAGTGTCCGTCGGCTCGACGGTGCGGAGCGGGAGGCCGAGATGGCGCGCCTGCTCTCGGGGTTGAGCGACTCGGATGCCGCGCTGACGCACGCCCGGGAACTGCTCGAGACCGGGCGCACCAGCGACTGATCCGACGGATCGACCCGCGATCGTCACGACCCCGTGACGTGGATGTCGGAGGTCGGTGCCAGACTTCCGGACGAGGCGGAGAGGATCCGCGAGCTCACCGGACAGATGCGACTGATAGGATCGAAGCCCGTGATGCAGACTTCGGACGCGGCGGGAAATTCAGACAACAAGACCTTCACGACGAAGCACATCTTCGTCACCGGAGGTGTGGTCTCCTCCCTGGGGAAGGGCCTGACGGCGGCAAGCCTCGGCAACCTCCTCACGGCCCGCGGTCTGCGCGTCGTGATGCAGAAGCTCGATCCGTATCTCAACGTCGACCCGGGAACGATGAACCCGTTCCAGCACGGCGAGGTCTTCGTGACCGACGACGGCGCCGAGACCGACCTCGACATCGGCCACTACGAGCGCTTCCTCGACATCGAACTGAGCCAGGCGGCGAACGTCACCACCGGCCAGATCTACTCGCAGGTCATCGCGCGCGAGCGCCGCGGCGAGTACCTCGGCGACACGGTGCAGGTCATCCCGCACATCACGGACGAGATCAAGCGCCGCATGCGCCTGCAGGCGAGCGAGAGCCCGCAGCCCGACGTGATCATCACCGAGATCGGCGGCACGGTCGGCGACATCGAGTCGCAGCCCTTCATCGAGTCGGCGCGACAGATCCGCCACGAGCTCGGCCGCAAGAACGTGTTCTTCGTCCACGTCTCGCTCGTGCCGTTCATGGGGGCCTCCGGCGAGCAGAAGACCAAGCCGACGCAGCACTCCGTCGCAACGCTGCGTTCCATCGGCATCCAGCCCGACGCCCTCGTGCTGCGTAGCGACCGCCCCGTCACCGAGTCGAACAAGCGCAAGATCGCGCTCATGTGCGACGTCGACGAAGACGCCGTGGTCAACGCGATCGACGTGCCGAGCATCTACGACATCCCGACGATGATGCACGACCAGGGGCTCGACGCCTACATCGTCGACGCGCTCGACATCGACAAGGCGGCTGACGTCGACTGGTCGCGGTGGCAGCGCGTGCTGCAAGCCGTGCACAACCCCAAGCACGAGGTCACGATCGGCCTCGTCGGCAAGTACATCGACCTCCCCGACGCGTACCTCTCGGTCACCGAGGCGATTAAGGCCGGTGGTTTCGGTCAGGAGACGCACGTGAAGATCACGTGGATCCCCTCCGACCTCTGCGAGACCCCCGAGGGCGCGGCGAAGGCCCTCTCCGCGGTGGACGGCATCATCGTGCCGGGCGGGTTCGGCATCCGCGGCATCGAGGGGAAGCTCGGAGCTCTGCGTTTCGCGCGCGAGCAGGGCATCCCGACGCTCGGCATCTGCCTGGGCCTCCAGTGCATGGTGATCGAGTACGCGCGCACGGTCGCCGGCCTCGAAGGAGCCTCGTCGAGCGAGTTCGACCCCGACACTGCGCACCCGGTCGTGGCGACGATGGCCGAGCAGGTCGACATCCTCGAGAGCGGCGACCTGGGCGGCACGATGCGTCTGGGCCTGTACCCCGCGGATCTGGCCGAGGGGTCGCTCGCGGCCGAACTGTACGGCGCGAACCGCATCTCGGAGCGTCACCGTCACCGCTACGAGGTCAACAACGCCTATCGGCAGCAGCTCAGCGATGCGGGTCTGGTGTTCTCGGGTCTGAACCCCGACCTCGATCTCGTCGAGTTCGTGGAGCTGCCGCGCGACGTGCACCCGTACTACATCGCCACACAGGCGCACCCCGAGCTGCGGTCGCGGCCGACCGAGCCGCACCCGCTGTTCCGCGGGCTCGTCGGTGCGGCGCTCGAGCGCCACCGTTCGAGCGAGCTGTTCGACGTCGAGGAGGACTGACATGGGCGAGCTGCGCGACGAGCGGGTGGATCTCGAGATCATCTCGACCGACCTCGTCTACGAGGGTGCGGTGTGGAACGTGCGCAGCGACACCGTGCGGTACGGCGACGGGCAGATGACCCGGCAGTACGTCGAGCACCCGGGCGCGGCGGCCGTCGTGGCGATCGACGACGACGGGCGTGTCGTGCTCATCCAGCAGTACCGACACCCCATCAAGGAGCGCGACTGGGAGATCCCGGCCGGTCTCCTCGACGTCGCCGGCGAGCCGCCGATCGAGACGGCGAAGCGCGAACTGACCGAAGAGGTCGACCTCGAGGCCGACCGGTGGCAGCACCTCATCTCGATGCACACGACCCCCGGCGGGAACGACGAGGTCGTGCACGTCTTCCTCGCCCGCGGGCTCCGATCGGTCGAGACCGACTACGAACGCGAGCACGAGGAGTCCGACATGCGCGTCGAGCGCGTGCCGCTCGCCGAGGTCGTCGACGGGGTGCTGGCGGGACGCTTGCGCAACGGCATCCTGGCCACCGGCGCGCTCGCCGCCGCCGAGGTCCTTCGACGCGAGGCCGCCGCGAGCTGACGTGGAGCTCGAGCGCGCGGTCGAGACCTACCTCCGGCACGTCGCGCTCGAGCGCGGGCTCTCGGACCACACCGTGTCCGCCTACCGGCGCGACCTCGCCGTGTACGTCGAGTGGCTGCGCGCGCGTGGCGTCGATCAGATCGAGACGGTGACGCCGACGCTCGTCACCGAGTTCGTCGCCGAACGGGCCTCGGCCGAACCACCCCCCGCGGCATCGTCGCTCGCGCGACTGCAGTCGTCTGTTCGGGGGCTGCACCGCTTCCTGGTGCGCGAAGGACGTGTCGACGACGATCCGAGCAGTCGGCTGCGGCCCCCGAAGACGCCGCGACGGCTGCCGAAGGCACTGACGATCAGCCAGGTGGAAGATCTCCTGGATGCCGCGGGACCGGGGCCGGGGTCTGCCGACGCGTCGGCTGCCGATCCCGCCGCGGTCCGAGATCGCGCGCTGTTGGAACTGCTCTACGCGACGGGAGCCCGCGTGTCGGAGATCGTGCACCTCGACGTGGATGACACCGCGCACGGTGATCTGCTGCGGGTGCGCGGCAAGGGCGACAAGGAGCGCGTGGTGCCGGTGGGCTCGTACGCGCGCGCGGCGATCGAGGCCTACCTGACGCGGGTGCGCCCAGCGCTCGCGGCGAAGGGGCGGGCCACACCCCGGTTGTTCCTGGGCGTCCGGGGGGCGCCGCTGTCGCGGCAGGGCGCGTGGCTCATCATCCAGGCCGCGGCCGAGCGGGCGGGGTTGACCGCCCACGTCTCGCCGCACACGCTGCGGCACTCGTTCGCGACGCACCTGCTGCAGGGCGGTGCGGACGTGCGCGTGGTGCAGGAGCTGCTGGGGCACGCCTCCGTGGCGACGACGCAGATCTACACGCACGTCACCGCCGACGCTCTTCGCGATGTGTACGCCACCGCGCATCCGCGGGCGCGGTGAGCGGCAGACGTGTTCTCCGGGGTGTTTCCCCGACATCGAGAGCGGCGAGAGGAATGATCGGGCGCATGAGCATCGTCACGGAGCACAACACCGAAGGGAAGTGGTGGCTGTCGCTGCTCTACATCCCGGTGATCCTGGTTGCGTCGGTGTCGGGAATCTTCTCGCTCGGTATCGCTCCCTTCGTGTCGTGGAGTGACGCCTCACCGGTCGACATCGCTCGCATGCTCTGCGTGGTCGTCGCTGCTGGGGGTGCGCCGCTGCTGACCGTGATCTGTCTGCGGGTCCGCGCGGTCCGGTCGCGCTTGCGTCCGGGAGCGGTGAGCATCGCTGCCAGCGGCGCGACCATCCTCGCCGTCGGATGGACGGTCATCGTGGTGGTCGGATACCAGGAGAGCGCGGGCGATGTGTGGAGAACCCTGCCCTTCTTCCTGGGCGTCTGTGCGCCGGTGCTCATCGTGGCGATCTGCGCGCTGACGATCTCGCGGGTCATCCAGCGCGATGACGCTCACCGCGTTGCGGCGGTCCGTGGCGCGGCTCTCGCGCCCTGAGAGACTAGGGGGATGACCGCCACCCTCGTCGCGCAGAACCTCACCGGGGGCCACGGGCACCGCACGCTCTTCGAGGGCGTCGACCTCACGGTCGCGCCGGGCGACGTCGTCGGTGTCGTCGGGGCCAACGGTGCGGGCAAGTCGACGCTGCTGCGTCTGCTCGCGGGAGTCGACGAGCCTCAGGGCGGGTCGATCAGCCTCGCGCCGGCCGACGCCTTCGTCGGCTGGCTTCCGCAGGAGCACGAGCGCGTCGCAGGCGAGACCGTCGCGCAGTACATCGCTCGGCGGACGGGGTGCGCGGAGGCGACGCGCGAGATGGATGCCAGCGCCGCGGCGCTCGGAGACCCCAAGGTCGCCGGCGCTGACGATGCCTACGCCACGGCCCTCGAGCGGTGGCTGGCGAGTGGCGCCGCCGACCTGGACGAACGGATGCCGCAGGTGCTGGCCGATCTCGGACTCGAGGTGGGACCGGATGCCGAGATGACGGGCCTCTCGGGAGGTCAGGCGGCTCGCGTGGGCCTGGCTGCGCTGCTGCTGTCGCGCTTCGACATCGCCCTGCTCGACGAGCCGACGAACGACCTCGACCTCGACGGCCTCGAACGACTCGAGACGTTCGTCAAAGGCCTGCGCGGGGGAGTGGTGCTGGTCAGCCACGACCGCGAGTTCCTCGCCCGTTCGGTGACACGGGTGCTCGAACTCGACCTCGCCCAGAACTCGCACCGGGTCTACGGCGGCGGTTACGACGCGTATCTCGAAGAGCGCGCGACGCTGCGTCGCCAGGCCCGCGAGAAGTACGAGGAGTACGCCGACACCAAGGCCGACCTCGTCGCGCGCGCCAGGACCCAGCGGGAATGGTCGAGCCAGGGCGTGCGCAACGCGATGAAGAAGCCGCCCGACAACGACAAGATCCGCCGCAAGGCCGCGACCGAGTCGAGCGAGAAGCAGGCACAGAAGGTGCGCCAGATGGAGAGCCGGATCGCGCGACTCGAGGAGGTCGAGGAACCGCGCAAAGAGTGGCAGCTCGAGTTCACGATCGGTTCGGCTCCGCGCTCGAGCTCCGTGGTGTCGACGCTGTCCGGGGCGGTCTTCCGTCAGGGCGACTTCACCCTCGGCCCTGTTTCTCTGCAGGTGAACGCCGGCGAGAGGATCGGCATCACCGGGCCGAACGGTGCCGGGAAGTCGACGCTGCTGCGTGGCATCCTGGGCCGTCAGACGCCGGACGACGGAACCGCGAGTCTGGGGGCGAGCGTCGAGATCGGCGAGATCGATCAAGCGCGATCGCTGTTGGTCGGAGCGCGGCCGCTCGCCGAGACGTTCGAGGGATTCGTTCCCGAGATGAACTCCGGCGAGGTGCGGACGTTGCTGGCGAAGTTCGGGCTGAAAGCCGACCACGTCATGCGGCCGGTCGACGGATTGTCTCCGGGCGAGCGTACGCGCGCGGGCCTCGCCCTGCTGCAGGCACGGGGCGTCAACGTGCTCGTGCTCGACGAACCGACGAACCATCTCGACCTGCCCGCGATCGAGCAGCTCGAGCAGGCCCTGGAGTCGTACACGGGCACGCTGCTCTTGGTCACGCACGACCGGCGGATGCTCTCGGCGGTTGAGACGGACCGCCGCTGGCGGGTCGAGGCCGGCGCGGTCACCGAGCTGTAGGCGGACTCCGCCGCGCGCCAGGACGCACGTAAACGCGATCCGCTCGCAGAAACACGTGCAGAACGCGTTTATGTGCGCGAATCGCGTTTATGCGTGGTGCGACGGGATCAGCGGCCCTGGCGCTTCTTGTACGGCTTGGGCTGGCCCTTCACGATGGGGGCGCGGCCCTTGCCCTTCGACGCCTTCGCCTTGCCGCCGCCCGAAGCCTTCTGCCGCGGCGCGGGGGGCGGGGCGTCGGCGATGCGGGCGTACGCCTCGTCGAGGAGCAGGACGCCGGCGGGGAGCAGGCGCGTCGGCGGGGTCCGCTGCACGAGCGGCTGCCCCACCTCTTCTTCGAGCTTGTCGAGCGTCGTGTACAGGGAGGGGAGGGGGATGCCGAGCTTCTCGGCCGCGCGCGGAAAGTGCAGCTCCTCGGCGAGGACGGCGAACCGGCGGAGATGCTCGAGCTTCATGGCATCCATTCTCCCGTGTCACGCGACGAGACGTTGAGTGTCCAGGACACGCCGCTTCGCGCGGCGCGGATGCGGCGTGTCCTGGACACTCGATAGGGAGAGGCGGCGGGGAGAGACGACGGTCGGGATCAGGCGACGGATGCCAGGAGGCGGTCGGCGGTGCGAAGGGACAGGGCCATGATCGTCAGTGCCGGGTTGGCGGCGATCGCGGACGGGAACACCGAGTTGTCACTGATCCACAGATTGGGGATCTCGTGGGAGCGGCCGTCGGCATCCACCACGCCGTCGGCGGGGTCCAGCGACATGCGGCAGGTGCCGATCGTGTGGGCCGTGCGGGCCAGGACCATCGTCTCGCGCGCCCCCGCAGCCTCCATCACCCGGAGCATGAACGCCGTCGCGTGCGCGTCGAGCGCCTTCTCGTTCGCGCCGGCGGTGAACGTCACCCGCGCGCGCGGGATGCCGAACTCGTCGGTCTCGGCGGTGAGCTCGAGCCGGTTGTCGTCCGAGGGGAGGCACTCGGCGTTGATACCGATCCCCGCCATGAATCGCGACTGCTCGAGCCGCTGCATGAGCTCCGGGCCCCACAGGCCGCCGCCGCGCACGAGCGTCGTCGAGAAGGTCAGGGGCATGACGCCCAGGCTCTGCACGAGGTACCCGCCCGCGAAGTCGGCGTCGGCCGGGCGCATCATGTCCTCGCTGATGAGCGACGACGGGTAGCCGCGGTGGCCGCGCACCGGCTCATCGAAGCGTCCCCACACCTGCGTCGCGCCGTGGGCGAGGAAGTTACGACCGACCTGGCCGTTGTCGTTGGCCAGGCCCGTGTGCAGCAGCAGACGCGGGGTCTCGACCCCGCCGCCCGCGAGCACGAGCGTGCGGCAGCGCTGACGCACGTCCACGCCGTTCTGCCGATAGACCACCGCGGCGACATGACCGCGGGCGTCGAGCTCGATCGCGTGCACCATCGCCTCGGCGCGGATCTCGGCTCCGGCGGCGACCGCCGCGGGCAGGTAGGTGTTGGCGGTGGAGGCCTTGGCATCCGTCCGGCACCCCTGGTGGCACTCGCCGCAGTTGACGCACGCACCGCGCTCGCCGTGGTGCTCTTGCAGCCGCGCACGGGTGAGGACCGCGGCCGGCGCGTCTGCCCAGGTGACCCCGAGGGCATCGCAGCCCTTGGCCACGAGGTTCGCGGGAGCGTTGCGCTTCGCGGGCGCGTAGGCGTAGCGGCGTGATGGGTCCCAGGGGTAGGGCGTCGGCCCCGACACCCCGATGTCGCCCTCGACGCGTTCGACGTACGACAGCAACTCGTCGGGGTCGACGGGCCAGTCGCGGCCCTCGCCCGTCTCGGTGCGGAGCGCCAGGTCGCGGCGATCGGGGCGCGGCGTGAAGGCACCCCAATGGAGCATCGAGCCGCCGACGCCGCGTCCGCTGTTGTTGGGACCGAACGCGGTCGGGTCGTCGCCGCCGCTGAGGCGCTCCGACATCCAGTTGATCTCGACCGCCTCGCTCTCGTCGGGCGTCAGGTCGTCGAGGGCGAAGTGGCGTCCGGCCTCGATCGCGACGACGCGGAGGCCCTTCTTCGCCAGCTCGGCGGTCAGCGGAGCGCCGCCCGCACCGGTGCCGACGACCACGACGTCGACGGTCTCGTCGGTGCCGAACGTGCGCATCTGCTCGAGCTTCATGCCGCGTCTCCCTCGGCTACGGTGCCGCCGACGCCGACGGGCTCCCAGTCTTCGCGGCGCCCCAGCCGCAGTTCCACGTACCCGCGGATCGGGCTGCCGCCGGTCGCGAAACCGTCGTAGCCGATGAGCGCCATGCTCGCGGGGTGGGCGAGCCACTGACGGACGAGGTCGTTGCGGACGTCCTCGAGCCACAGCTTCAGCCGACCCGCGTTCAGGGGGCCGTCGGCATCCGTCGTCCCCTCGATCGCCGCGCGCAGGACGTCCGCGCGCTCCGTCGGATCGGTCGGCCAGACGCGGGCGAGCGTGTCGAGGCCGGCGCGGTAGGCGTCCGGGTCGGGTGGGAGCTCGGCGTTGCGCCAGCCGTCGCCTTCGCCGCGCGCGAGCTGCGTATCGACGCGCGCCGCGATGTCGATCGCGGGCCCGTCCTGCGGGACGACGAGGTCGGCGATCTCGCGCAGCAGGGTGAGTTGGGCGAGATCGAGAACGACGGGGGCGTATCCACGGTCATCGGGAACCGCACGGCGGTTCAGGATGCCGCGCACCCGGGCATCCACGCGGTCGCCGGCGATCAGGGCGGCCCAGTCGTCCGGCATCACGGGCCCGAGGAGGACCTCGTCGGCGACGAACTGCGCGATCGCTTCGGCGGCTTCGGCGGCGCGCTCGAGCGGGATCATGTGGCCGGTGTCGCCCAGAGCGACGAAGCGCGCACGGGGGTACACGGATGCCAGCAGCTCGGGCTGAGCGGCCGCGCCGAGGTCGGCGTCGTCGGCGCCCGCGAGCACCAGGGCCGGAAGGTCGAGCGTCCCGACTTCGGCGGAGGCGTCGACCCGGCTCCCGGTCTCGAGCCACGCGCGCCAGGCGGCGGGGGAGGTGCGCCGGAGGTCGGTCAGGGCGCGTTCGTGTGCCTGAGGTTCGAGCGACTCGGCGGTGTTCTGATCGATGAACGTCTCGGCATCCTGGTCCGACAGGGAGCCGTCGGCCACCCACGACAGCATGCGTTCGCGTCGCTCCTCGTCCATCGGCTCGGGGCGCGGCGGAGAGGGCGCCATCAGCACCATCCCGGCGAGACCTGTCAGGGGCGCGTCGCCGCGGAGGACCCGGGATGCCACGAGCGCGGCGACCTTTCCGCCCATGCTGTGCCCGCCGAGCATCCAGCGTCCCCGGGCGTGGCGGGCGAGGTGGTCGACCACGTGCTCGACGGTGGCGTCGAGCGAGGAGTCGGGAGCAGACGCGAGTTCGCCGAAGCCGGGGAGGTCGACGCCGCGGACATCGACCGTGCCGTCGAGCAGATCGCGGAGGGGCTGGAACTCCTCGGCGCTGGAACCCAGCGCGTGCAGCAGGAAGAGGGTGACGGGCATGCCATCACGCTCGCGCACGCTCCGGTCGGGAACGGGCCGCTTGCCAATTCGGACGATATGCGCAAGTGCGGTCGCACGCCCCGGGCCGAGCCCCCGGGAAACGCGCGAGACGAGGGTCTCGCACGCGGAGACGGAGGGGTTCGGCCCGGGCGTGAAGATCAGGGCGTGACCATGCCTCCGTTGACGTTCAGCGTCTCGCCCGACACGTAGCTCGACTCGGCCGAGGCGAGGAAGACGAACGCGGGGGCGATCTCCGCGGGCTGTCCGGCGCGCTGGTAGGTGCTCTCGTCGTCGAAGTGCTCCATCTGATCGTCGGAGACACCCTGACTCACCTGGAGGGCTGACCACGTCGGTCCCGGAGCCACCACGTTGACCCGGATGCCGCGAGGCGCCAGCTGCTGGGCCAGCCCCTTCGACAGGTTGTTGATGGCCGCCTTCGTCGCCGCGTAGTCGAGGCGGTCGGGGGCGGGCACGTACGCCTCGAGCGAGGCGGTGTTGATGATGGTCCCGCCCTCGGGCAAGTGCGCGAGGGCCGCCTTGGTGATCCAGAAGGGCGCGAACACGTTGGTTCGGAACGTGAGCTCGAACTGCTCGTCCGACAGCTCGTCGACCCTCTCGACCATGACCTGCTTTCCGGCGTTGTTGACGACGATGTCGAGGCCGCCGAGCGCCTCTGCAGCACGGTCGACGAGCTCGCGGCACGCGTCGGGATCGGTGATGTCGGTGGCGATCGAGACGCCGGTGCGTCCGGCATCCCGAATCTGCTCGAGGATGTGGTCGGCGTCCCGCTGCTCGTCCGGAAGGTGCACGATCGCGACGTCGGCGCCCTCGCGCGCGAACGCGATCGCGACCGCTCCACCGATGCCGGAGTCGCCTCCCGTGATGAGTGCTTTTCGTCCCTCGAGGCGGCCGAGACCGCGGTACGTCTTCTCCCCGAGGTCGGGGATCGGAGTCATGTCGGCCTGCACACCCGGTTCGGGCTGATGCTGGATCGGGGGCTCGACACGCGCGTAGCGGGTGACGGGGTTGTCGAAGGTGAACTGATCGCGATCGGTGGTCATGAAGCGACGGTAGGCAGGGCGCGCGCCGTGGCGCGCGGCCTTGACGGCGGGACGGATGCCGCTCCTGCGGCGCGGCGACTCACCCGGTGACGAAGCGGCGGATGCGCTCCTCGAAGACGCCGGAGGAGAACTTCGCGGTGACCTCGACGCCGTCGAACCGGGGGAGATCCAGCGCGGTCGACGTCGCCGCGGCCAGCTCGCGCGGGCTCAGTCCGGTCGCGGTGACGCCCGTCACTCCCGGGACGTACGTTTCCAGTTGTCCGCCGACCGGCCCCGTCACGACGGGGGTTCCGACCACCTGCGCCTCCACGGGAACGATGCCGAAGTCTTCGATCGCGGGAAAGAGCAGCACCGACGCCGCCCGATACAGGCCTCGCAGCAAGGCGTCCGAGGGAGAGACGACCACGGAGACGGGAATCCGTGCGTGCACGGCGCGGTCGCGAAGAGCCGCTTCGTCGGGACCTCTTCCGGCGATGACGGCCGGGAGCCCGAGACGTTCGGCGGTGTCGATGACCAGGTCGAGGCGCTTGTACGTCGCGAACCGCGATGCCCCCAGGACGAAGACCTCGGGAAGGGCATCGAGGACACGCCGATCGCCATCGCTCAGCTGCCGCTCCCACGTGGCGACGTCGGCAATCGCCCGCACATCGACGGGAGGGGGGATGACGACGGCTTCACGTCCCCACGAGCGAGCGATGCGATCGCGGACGAAACGGCTGTTCGCCGCGAGAGCGATCGGTTCCGCAGCTCGTCGGTGGTCGATCGCACGGAACGCGGGGGCTGCCGACCGGACGACCCGCCCCTGTCCGCGAGGGTCGTACTCGGGCGTCCAGATGTAGCGAGCGGGCGTGTGGACGTACACGTACTTCGGGATGTCGCGGGTGTCGTCCGTTGCTGAGCGGACCCGCGCATGATGAGCGAACAGGTGCGAACTGATCAGCATCCAGTCGTAAGCGCCTCGTGGCAGGAGGCGCCATGTCGGGAGGCAGAAGGCGGCGGCGAGAGCCTTGTGGTGCCGCAGCGGAGTCGCCGCGAGCCACGTCTCTCGCACGCGTCTGTCCGAGAAACGAGCGGGGGCGTCGTTCCACAGGCATTGCACGTCGGCCGTGGGAAAGGCCCGTGTCATCGCCTCGAGGACGTTCTCCGACCCACCGGCGGGCGCGATCCATTCGTGAACGAGGAGCCCGCGGTTCGGGTTCGAGGCCATCATCGCCGGCTCCGACGAAAGACGGGTGTCCATGAGCGAACGCCGCGAACCAGGCGTCGGCGTCGGGCCCGACCGGCATCCTCGGTCGGTTCGCCGGCGCGCCGGGCGGAGGCGAGAGCGATGTCGTCTGGCGGCCATGCGAGGTTGCGTAGTGCCCGGGCGCGCTCGCGCCATGGGAGGGAGCGCACTGCGACGAGGTACGCGCGCGGGAGATCGGGTTGCGCGCGATGGAACCAGTCGCGAGGGGCCCCGTCATCGGGACCCGGGTCGATGCCGGGAAACGACACGGAAAGGTCCGCGCGGAGGACGGGGACGGCCCCGAGCTTGCGGGCGGCTTCGATCGCCCCGCCCGCCGAGGCGAGGATGATCTGGGCGACCCGATGGTCGTGCTCGGTGACAGGCCTCCCCACCGCGGGCCGCACCGTGTGCAGGGCGAAGATCACGGCATGGGCATCGCGGCAGGGGACCGAGACGGCGACACCCGCGACGCGCATCGTGGTCGAGAACCCGAGGAGTGCTTCGAAGGCCTCGGAGTCGTCGAGCGTCAGCCCCGGGAAGCGGCGGTGGATGTCGATCTCGCACCCCCATGACGTGGGCGTCATCGTCGCGGTGTGGTGGACGGAGGTGCCCCTCCACGGGTCGGGCTCACGCTCCCACCCCCAGGGGGCGAGAGCGGCGGCCAGCTCATCCCACCGGGCGGGGTCGCACCAGACGTCGACATCGCCCGAATGCTCGCGCTCACGCAGACCCTGGTGATGCAGGGCGGGGCCTTTCACGAACACGCACCGGATGCCGAGGGAGGCCGCGACGTGCTGGACGAGGGCGTACACGAGCTCGTGCAGCGGAGAGGAGAGCGCCGGAGGATCGAGGCGCGTCACTGCGGCGGGATGGGCTCGGCCCACGACCACCAGACCCCTGTCTCGGAGATGTTCCAGAACGACGTTCTCCTCCGGCGAGAACTCGCGAGGTGGATGGGGTGCGCCATCGACGAGCTCGCGCCACAGCGTGGCGCCGTCGCCGACGAGGCAGAGCGCCGGTCCGGGGGTGATCGGAACGGCGAGAACGTCCGCTTCGGCGGCCAGGGTCGGGATGCCACGCGCGTCGAGAGCGCCGAAGGCCACGGGAATCCACCGCTCGTCGGGTAAGGGAGTGAAAGACATGCGGCGGTCCTCGGGAAGGCGGAGTCGACCTCCCAGTGTGACCGCGTCGGATCGGGGCGGTTCGGTCGCGGCGCGTGTTCCCGCGGGCGAGCGCGCTGCAGTTCGCCCGCGACCTTGCGGCGTCTCACCCGTTCCACGAGTGCGAGGGGAAGGTATCCCGCGGACCGACGCGACGGGGGCCCGGGCGCACCGCCCGAGCCCCCGCTCGTGATCGCCGTCGTCCCGGCTCAGGGAATCGGTGTCAGCACCACCTGATCGATGAATGCCGTCGCATCTCCGGAGGCTGCCGACCCGCGGAACATGATCTCGTGATCGCCCGCCGGAACCGTGAAGGTCGGCGAGGTGTGCGAGCTGAACGTCGCCGTCGGGGGAGCGAAGCTGTCGACGACGACCCCGTCGATGAGCACCTGCACCGTTTGCACCGCGCTGTACCCGGGGCGTCGCGACGCCTGGTAGGTCAGTGTGTAGTCACCGGCTGCCATGTCGAGCGTCTGCGAGAACGATCCGTGCTGCCCGTCACGCGACTGCAGCAGCGCGGTCTGGGTGCCCTCGGGCGCGGACGGCGCCCCGAAGGCACTCCCGTTGTGCTGGATGCCGCTGCGGCCGACGAACGACCAGCCCTCGGTGAACGGCGCCGACTTGACGCCCGTCGTGGACGGAGCCTCGAAGCCGGTGTTCTGCAGCTGCGCCGGCTCCGGCGGGACCGGGGCTTCGATCCGGACCGCGTCGAGGAACGCGGTGCGGTCGCCCGAGGGCGCCGTGGCGCGGAACGTGATCGTGTGGCGACCGCCGTCGGAGGTGAAGGCGGGGGTCCGCTTGGTCTCGTACGAGCTCGTCGAGCCGACCGCGAACGAGCCGATCACGGTGTCGTCGTACAGCACGTCGAAGCTCTGCGCGGGATAGCCGGATCGTCCCGAGAGGGCGAAGACGACCTGATACTCCCCGGCGGGGAACGCCGCCTCCTGCGAGATGGTGCCCTGAACCCCGGCATCCGTCTTGAGGTATCCGACCTGCTGGCCCTCCGACGGCGTCGGCGGCCCGAGCGGTCCCTGACCGTTCTGGATGCCGGAGCGACTGTTGAAGGTCCAGCCGTTCGTGAAGGGGCCGGTCTTGGACTTCGTCCCGCCGGGCTTCTCGAAGCCGGCGTTGGTGAGCGTCACCAGCGGGTAGGACGACGGCAGCTCGGGGCTGACGTAGCACTTCTGCGTCCCGTTGGGGTTCGGGTCGCCGAGCGTCGCCGCGTCGCACGAGACCGGGCCCGTCTTCGCCTGGTACGTGAAGAGTCCGTCGCCGCCGAACGCCACGCTCTGCTGACCGGAGAAGAAGCACGTTCCGCCCTCGTTCGCGCAAAGGGTGTAGCCGTCGGGACCCTGGGAGACGCCGCCGACTTTGAAGAGGCGGCTCGTGATGCCCGAGGCCTGCTTTCCCGTTGCGAAAGCCGCCGCGCGGTAGAGCTTCGTGGAGGTCTCCGGGAGGATCAGGGGGCGTTCGTAGAGCGTGGAGCTCGCGGTCGGTTCTGAACCGTCGGTGGTGTACCGGATCTGTGCGCCCGCGGTGGGCGTCGACAGTGTCAGCACCTCGGAGCCGGCGTAGACGCCGCTGTCGAGGTCGAACTGCACGGGATCGACGCGGCTCGCCGTGAGCTGCGGGGTCACGGTCACGAGGGTGACCGCCGACGACGTCGGGTCGGCGGTGCTGGTGGCGCGGACAGCGACCTTGCGTTCCGAGTCGACGCTGGGCGGGGTGTAGACGCCGGAGCTCGACACGGAGCCGTTGCCCGTGCCGTCGACCGACCACGTCACGCCGGGAGCGCCGTCGATGACATCGGCGGTGAGCGCGAGGGTCGAACCCGACGCCACCGTGGGGTCGGCATCGCTCAAACGCACCTGGACGGCGGGGTCGGCCGTCGTGTAGATCGCGAACGAGTACCCCTCGTCGAGCTGATCGGAGAAGCCCGTTCCCGCCGGCAGCGTGGCCGAAACGGCGGGCAGGAGCGCGTTCTCGTCGGGGACGAGATCGTTGTCGTAGACGACGCGGTGGAAGTCCTTGCCGATCGCCGTGGAACCGAACGAGACGTCGAGGTCGGTCGGAGCGGTTCCCTTCGACTCGACCAGGAGCGTGTACTCGCCCGCGGCGTCGCGGAACGCGGCGGTGCGCACGTCCGCCGTCGATGAGCTGGACTGCAGCACCTGGCTGTGCGCCGGAACGTAGCGGTTCAGCAGCCCCGCCGACAGGAACGTCTTGCGCGGCTCGAGGCCGAGCGGAAGGGCGTCCCACATGTTGTACGTGCCGTTCGTGTCGCCGTCGGGGTCGACGGTCCAGGTGCCGTTGAGTTGCCAGACCAGGAGCGAATGCAGCCCCAGGTTCGCGCCCGCGATCACGTAATTGGCATACCCCGAGTCCCAGCCGCTCGCGTTGTCGTCCGACCAGCCGAACTCGGACATGTTCACCGGCTTGCCCCCGGCGACGCTCTTGCGGGCGTTGATACTCGCCGGGACCGAGCCGTACGAGTCGCCGTAGGTGTGGAAGCTGTACTGATCGAACGCGTCGCCGCCGTTCTGCGCCATGTAGGTGGTCCACGCGGGGGCGCCGGTCTCTTCCGGTCCCCAGATCTCGACCTCGTCGCGGAGTCCGTCGGCGACGAGCCGCTGGTGCACGGCCTGCGCCATCTGCACGTAGGCGGCCTGCTGATCGCCGGGGGCTTCGAAGTCCCAGCTGCCGTTGGGCTCGTTGTAATAGGTGAGGTATTTGACGTTGTCGTACCCGCGGACGTTCTTGAGCTGGTCGATCAGAGCGGAGGCGGATGCCGCGTACGCGGCGTTGTCGGCCGGGGCGCTGGTCCACGGGTCGACGCCGGGGATGCCGAACCAGTCGTGGACGGTCGAGCCGACCTTCCAGCCGAAGTTCAGCTCGATATCGGTGCCGGCGGCCTTGAACGCGTCGAGGTAGGCGTAGAAAGCCTTCATCCGGTCGCTGTCCCAGGTGTAGACGCCCTTCTCGGGCTCCATCCAGTCGATCTGGAACCAGACGCGCGCGACCTTGGGCCGGATGGTGGCGATGCGCTCGGCGTCCACCGCCCAGTCGGCATCCGAGTATCCGAATCCGCGTGAACGCCCCATGAGGGCGGATGGGATGACGTTGACGCCGATGCCGAGGAAATCGTTCTGCACCACGGTGGCGGTGTCGACCGAGATCGTGGCGGTCGTGTCGGCGGTGGCCGGCGACACGGTGCCCGCGACCGCGAGGGACGCGATCACCGCGCCGGTGGTGGAGAGCGCCGTCCAGCGGCGCAGGGGGTGGGGGGATCGCATGAGACTCCGTCGTCTTCGAGGGCGAAAGTCAAGTAGTAAAACTACAGGCCCTGATTGCCGTCGAGCGTAATCCGGGGGAATTCGTGCGCACAAGAGCTGATGAAAAGGTAGCAGAGGTAGTCGGGCTACCGATTCGCGGGAAGGCGTGAACCTCACGTGAGATGCAGCGGGCGCGGCGTCCCCCAATGCCGCCGCGCCCGCTGACGAGAACTGGGGCGGCCCGGGCGTCATCCGACGCGCAGTGAGCGACGGAGGAGTCGGGGGCCTCGCACCATGTCTCTGTTTTCATCCAAGCACAGAGGGTCGTAAATAGCACTCATCGATTCATGTAAATACGATCAGCGTGCGGGTCGTCTACGATCGAAACGTGGGTCGGGGTGCTGTCGGACCACCTTCTCGGTACTCCCGGCGAGTGGTGGCGAATGTGGATCGCCTGCGGAGGGCGAAAGGGCTCACCGTCGGCGAGCTCATCAGTCGCGCCGGGATGACGAAGAGCTACTACCAGTCGCGCGCGGGCTTCTCGCTGCCGTACAACACCAACGACATCGAAGCGCTCGCCGCCGTTCTTGAGGTGACGCCCGAGCAGCTCGCGAGCCCCGACTCGGCCCCTCGCATCGAGATGCGCGTACCCGCCGCTCCCGTCGCCCAGCGTGTGCGTCGCCTGGTCGCCGGTCACGCCGCATCGGAGTCGGATCTGCTCGATCATCTCGAAGCCGTCGATCCCCGTGCCGCCGACGGCGCGCGGACCCTGCTCACCGCCACGACGAACACGGTGGTCCTCGACGAAGAGGTGCTCCGACTCATCACACAGTGGGCCGACGTCCCCGTGGAATACCTCACCGATCACACCGACGAAGCCTTGACCGATCGGACCGAGGCCGAACTCGAACTGCGCGACGCGATGCGGGAGGCGGGCGCAGAGAGGATCCAGTTCCGCGCGCTCGGACAGATGTCTCCCGACGCGCTCCGCGCGATCGCACGATCTCTCCGGGGCAGGCCGCCGGCGTCATGATCCACCGGACGGGGAGGCGGCGGTGACGGCGACCGACGACATGCTCGCGCGGGTGCGGACGCGTGGCGATCGCGCGCTCGCCCGCACGACGCTGGCTCCGGGGGCGACCTTCGACGAGGTCGTCCGCGCGGTCGAGCAGGCGGTCGGCATCCGGCTCCGGGTCATCGCCGAGACCGACACCGCATCGTGGGGCACGCTGACCGGCTACCTCGTCTCGTTCCCCGATCGTCGCGAGGGGACCATCCACGTCCGGGCGGCCGACGCGCCCGTCTATCGCGAGTTCGCGGCCTCGCACGAGTTGGGCCACCTTCTCGACGACGCGCACTGCTGCGGCGCGGTGCACGAACGCTCGTCTGTCGCCCCGCACGCCAATCCCGATCTCGACACGGTGCAGGTCGAGGCCGAGCTCGTGGCCGAACACGTCGCCCACGCCATCGCGCGTCTCATATACGCCAGCCCGAGGGTGGCGGAGCTCGCATGGTGACCATGCTCCTCATCGACGCGGCGCTCGTCGGACTCGCGCTCGTCGTGATTCTGCGGGCGCGCGTCGCATGGCGGCAACCGCGCGCGCGGATCGCCTGGCTCGCGGCCCTCCTGGGCGTCATCGCTCTCCTCACCCAGGGCACCGTCATCCCTCTCGCGACGCTGGACAGTCCGCTCGGCGGAACCAACGTGCTCAAACTCGTGCAGAACGTGCTGACGATGGTCGCGCTGTGGCTCGGCATCCAGGCCGGCACGGCTCCTGCGAGCGCGCGGATCAGGACCCTCCGGTGGGGCTTCCCGCTGACGCTGGCAGCGCTGTTCGCCGTGGTCTTCTTCGTGGCGATGCCGGAGCGCGGTCCCTCATCGTTCCTGTTCCTCGAGACGGCGGCGCACACGTCGACCGGTGCGTGGGCCTACGGCATCCTGCACATGTCGGGAATCGCCCTGGTCGGGGTCCTGCTCTTCCGCTCGGCGCGCACCTCGCTCCCCGTCGCGCGCCGGCTGTTCCGCGTGGGCGCCGCGGGCATCGTGCTCGGCTGTCTCAGCGAGGTCGTCGACCTCACCCTCACGCGGTTCTTCGTCCCGAACGCCGTCGTCAGCGCCCTGTTCGACCCGCTGTTCTACCTCGGCGTGGTCTCGTTCGTGATCGGGATCTTCGTGGCATCCCGGACCACCGCGGGAATCCGCCGTCGGGGAGAGGACCTGCTCGCACGCGCCGAGCGGCTCGCTCGGGAGCGCGCGGCGAGCGTCCCGGTCGGTCCCGCGATGGCCGGAGACCTCGACACCCGCCTCCACACCCTGCGCGTCGCGATCGAGGACGACGCGATCGCCTCCTCGACCCCCCTGCGGGGCGAGGAGCGGGCTCTGCTGGACGCCATCGACACCCACCTCACCCGTCCCACTTCAGGAGACCGCGCATGACTCGCCGCCTCATCGTCGGAACCGGCATCGCCGCGGCGGCCGTCGGCGCTCTGCATCTCGCGCTCGGCGGTTACGTCGCCCGGCGCCTGATCGCACCGCGCGCCGCCAAGCCCTTCGTCCCCGTCGAGATCGAGGGCGACACCGTCTCGGTGCCCGCGACCGCCGAGAGTCGGCAACCGGGCACGTACGGCGTCTGGCTCGACGACGGCACGCACCTCACGGTCGGCGAGATCGTGCGGGACGACGGAGCGCGCATCGTCCGATCCCTCGTCGCGCGTCCGGACGGCCTGGCCGACGGACCCGCGCGAGGGGCATGGACCTCGCAGAGCATCGGGGCCCCCGAGGAGGTGGGCCCGACGCAGCACGTCGCGATCCCCCTCCGGCGCGGCGGGGATGCCCGAGCATGGGTCATCGGGGATCCGGATGCCGCGCGCTGGACCATCCACGTGCACGGCCTGCGGTCGAGCCGGTCCGGCGCGCTGCGCTCGGCCCCCGCCGCTCACGACGCCGGGTGGACCTCGCTCGTCGTGTCGTACGCGGGTGACGAGGAAGCGGCTCCCGCCGAGGCGCTGCCCTCGTCGCTCGGGATGCGGGAATGGCGCGACGTCGACGACGCGATCAGCTACGCCGTCGAGCACGGCGCGCGCGAGATCGTGCTCGTGGCGTGGTCGATGGGGGCGACGATCGCGATGCTCGCGCTCGAGGAGTCGCGTCATCGCGCGGCGATCACCGGTCTCGTGCTCGTCGCCCCTGCCCTGGATTGGAACCGGATCGTCGCCCGCGCGGTGCGGGGCGTGCACCTCCCCGGTTCAGTCGGCGCCACCGCCCTGCGGGTGCTCGAAAGCCGGCTCGGATCGCGGGTACTCGGACTCATCGAGGCGGTCGACGCCCGCGCGCTGAACTGGGTCGACGGCCCGCGTCCCGCGCCGGCTCTGCCGACCCTCATCGTGCACAGTCTGCGTGACCCGGTGGTGCCGGTGACCGGTTCGACGGCTTACACGGCGCGGCATCCGCAGGCCTCGCTCGTGGCGTTCGACGCGACGGGGCACTGCAACGAGGCGAACCAGGATCCCGAGCGGTTCCGCGGGGCGATCACCGGGTTCTTGCGCGGGCTCCCGCGCGCCGATTAGAGCCCCAGCGTCCGCCGCAGGAAGTCGTTGCGGAAGACGCCGCGCGGGTCCGCCTCCCTCGCCGTCGCGAGGAAGTCGTCAGCGCGGGGGAGCGTGGCGCGGACGGCGTCTCCGGGCATGGTGAAGGCTTTGCCCCAGTGCGGCCGGACGTCGAACGGCGAGAGCGCCGTCTCGATGTGGGGCAGCACGCCGAGGACGCCCGCGGTGTCGTTGCGCCAGGTGAAGTGGATCGCGAGCACGTCGCGCTGATACGCGGGGCTCAGCCACAGTTCGTCGGCGGCGACGGTGCGCAGCTCGGTGACGAGGAGGTGCGCGTCGAATGCGGGCGCGATCGCCCGCACCGCGGCAAGGGCTTCGCGCGCGGACGAGAACGGGACGAAGTACTCGGACTGGATCTCGTCGCCGTCGCTGGGGAGGGCGTCGGCGCGGAAGTGCGGGAGCCGCGTGTGCCACGGGCCGACGGTCCCGCGCGGGGTGGTGTTGTCGACGGTGCGGATCCGTCCGAGGTGGATGTCGTCTCCGACGGGTCGACCGCCCAGCTCTTCGACCCGGTCGGGTGCGCCGTCGTCGCTCTTCGCCCAGACGAGATCGTGGGCCGGGTCGCCCCAGGTCGTGAAGACGCTGACACTGCGCGCGCCGCCGAAGACCCGCTCGGGGTCTGCCACGATGTCGTCCCACGCCACGCCGGTGTACGCCTGCTGCGTCACCCGGTAGGTCGGCTCGGTCTGAAGTTCGACCGCGGTGACGACACCGAGGGCGCCGATGCTGAGGGCGGCGGCGGGGAACCACGCGTGCGTCTGGTCGATGCGGTGCGTTCGGCCCTCGGCATCCATGATCTCGACCGCCCGTACGGCGCTCGACAGGTTGCCGTTGTGGATACCGGAACCGTGCGTACCCGTGGCGGTGGCGCCGGTGACGGAGATGTGGGGGAGCGAACCGAGGTTGTGCAGGGCGCGGCCCTCGGCCTCGATCACGGGCGCGAGTTGCGCGAACGTCACGAGACCCTCGACGCGCACGCGGTCGCCGGTCACCTGGATGCGGGTGGGCATGCGCTCGAGCGACACCAGCGCCGCGTCGGAGTCGGCCACGTCGTTGAACGTGTGCCGCGTCGCCTGGACGCGGAGGGTGCGGGCGGATGCCACGACCTCGGCGAGCTCGTCGAGGTCGGCGGGCAGCAGCACTTCGGTGGCGCGGTAGCGGTGGTTTCCCGACCACGTGGCTCCGGCGGGGCGTGTCTCGGTCATGGTTCTCCTCGCGTCGACGTGTCCATCCTGCCCTGGGTCGCCGACGTCGGGGCCGGCGCGGCGCGCTCGCGGGGCGGAAAGGAGGGGCGGGGACGAGCGGAGGACGTGTCGGCCGGGGGTGTCCTCCGCTCGTCCCTGGTCCTCCCCGCATCACGCCGCGGGGCCCCGGTGGGAACGCTCAGCGCCCCGGGAAGAGCTCGGCCTCGAAGACCGCCTCAGCCGCGCCTACGAGCAACCGGTCCTCGCCCAGCTCTGCGACCGCGAGACGCAGGCTCTCCGCGCACGCGGGCACCGTCTGCGCGCGCACCGCTGCGTCGAGCCCGTCGAGATCGCGCTCTGCGAGCACGGCCAGGAATCCGCCGAGCACGATCACCGCCGGGTTCAGTACGTTCGCGGCGTTGGCGAGAGCTGTCGCGAGGATCCGCCGCTGCCGATCGACCTCGGCGTGCGCGAGGGGGTCGGACGCGGATGCCAGGGCGTCGGACAGGGCCGCGTCGTCACCGCCCTCGAGCCCCACGGCGGTGAGCAGCCGCGAGCGGCTCACCTCGTCTTCGAGCACCCCGTCGGCGGCCCGGCGGTCGGCGGCATCCACGATCCCGGGGCGATTCTGCCCGAACTCGCCCGCGTATCCGCCCGCGCCGCCGAGCGAGGTGCCGTCGACGATCACCGCGCCGCCGATGCCGCTCGCGCCGCCGTTGAGGTACACGACGTCGTGGGCGCCGCGCGCGGCGCCGAAGAGGTGCTCGGCGACAGCGCCGAGCGCGGCGTCGTTGCCCACCCGGGCCGGCAATCCCGTCGCCTGTTCGATGAGCGTGCCGATCGCGGCATCCGTCCATTCGAGGTGCGGGGCCGTGCGCACGAGGCCGTCCGAGGCACGCACGGGACCGGGGACCGCGACTCCGACACCGACCGTGCGGCGATCGCGGAGCGGTCCTTCGGCCCAGGCGGCGAGGCGCTCGCCGACGATCTCGGCGGTGCGCTCGGGGGTCAGCAGCCGCCTCTGCGGGAGGCGTTCGCGGGCGATCAGCGTGCCATCGAGCGCGATGGCGCCGATGTCGAGCGCGTCGACCTCGGGGTTCACCGCCACCGCGACGACACGCGGATCGGGGGCCACCGTGGGCGACGGGCGGCCGACCCGGCCGATCGGATCGGGGGCGCGCTCGACGACGAGGCCATCGCTCACGAGCTCGCCGACGAGATCGGCGATCGTCGAGCGGTTCAGGCCCGTTGCCTCGGTCAGGGCCGCGCGGGAGCGGGGGCCCTCGCGGTGCACGGTGCGCAGCACCAGCGCGAGATTGGCGCGGCGCATGCCGTCGCCTCTGCTCGCGGTGACCATTCGTCCACTGTGCCATGTGGCGCGTCGACGCGTCGGCATCCGGGACCTCCGTTCGCGGCCATAAACGCCATCCGCGCACAGAAACGCGAGCACAGCGTGTTTCTGTGCGCGGATCGCGTTTATGCGGAGGACGTCGACGCCGAGGTGCCCGGCTCGCCCGCCGGATTCGCCGCCCGTCGGATCAGCCCACTCCGCCGCGGTCGACGAGGCGTGTCGGCACGAGCTGGGTGTGCGACCCGGTGGCCGGTTCGGCCCCGCGGGAGAGCAGGGTCTGCGCCGCGCGCGTGCCGAGGTCGGCGACGTCGTAGTCGACGATGCGGATGCGTCGGGGCAGCAGCCGGGAGAGCTCGAAGTCGTCGAATCCCGCGATGGCGACGTCGGCTCCGCGCGGCAGGATCGACTCCAGCGCGCCGATCGTGGCGCGGTTGTTGGCGCAGAACACCGCGGTGGGCGGGTCGTCGGCGGCGAGGAGGCGCTCCATCGCGTCGCGTGCGGCGGTCGGCGTGTGCAGGTTCTCGACCACGAGCGCGGGATCGGGTGTGTGACCCGCGGCCGCGAAGGCGTCGCGCACCCCCTCCCAGCGCTCGGCCATCGTGTAGATCCCGAGCGAGTCCTGCAGCACGGCGATGCGCCGATGCCCCTCGGCGAGCAGCTCCGCGACGGCGGACCGGGCTCCGCCGCGGTTGTCGAGCAGGATCGCGTCCGCGGGGATGCCGCTTCCGGGGCGGTCGAGGAAGACCACCGGGGTGCCCAACTCGACCTCTCGCGCGAGGTAGGAGTGATCTGCGGCGGTGGGCACCACGATCAGCCCGCCGACCTGGCGCTGGCACATGTCGAGGGCGAGGGCGCGTTCGATGTCGGCGTCTTCTTCGCTGGAGGCCATGACCACGTGCATGCGCTGGCGCGCCGCGATCGACGACACGGCGGCGGCGACCGCCATGTAGAAGGTGTTCGACAGGTCGGCGGCGATGAAGCCGATCGTGTCGCGGCTGCCGGAGCGCAGGTTCGCGGCGAGGGCGTTGCGGTGGTAGCCGAGGCGGGTGACGGCGGCGTTCACGCGCTCGGTCAGCGCGGGGTCGACGTGGGGCTCGCCGTTGACCACGCGCGAGACGGTCTTCAGGCTCACGCCGGCTTCGGCGGCGACGTCGATCATCGTGGGGCGGCCGGATTTGCGCATGCGTCTCCTCGGGATGCCGTCGGGCGGCGTCCTCCGAGCATAGGCAGCCGCGCGGCGGCATCCGGCTCGCCGCTCCCGGCGGGGAATCCGGGCGCGCCGGGTGAGGTGGCGCGCCCGGATGGATGGATCAGTGCTCGGGGGCGACGAACGTCCCGGTCTCGTGCGAGGCGATCGCCGCGGCGAACAAGCGGTGGGTGAGCGCCGCTTCTTTGGGGCGGACGCAGCCGAAGCCGTCGCCCAGCTCACCCACGTACTCGGCGAGGAAGGCCGCCCACATCTGCAGGATGGCATCCGAGAATCCGGACTCGAAGTTCGGCCCGGTCACCGTCGGCCACACCGACTGGCTGCCCGCGTCGACCTTCTGCCAGCTCTGCTCGCGGCCGACGCCCGGCACGTCGATGAAGGCGAACACCTCGACCTGCTTGGGGTTCTTCGTGCTGAAGCGCACGCCGCCGTCCATGCCGATGGCCTCGAACTCCCACGTGTTCTTCTGCCCCGGCGCGATGCGCTTGGTCTCGGTCGTGAGGGGGAACGGGGCGCCGTCGTGCCGGGCCCACGAGTGGATCACGGCGTTGTCCCACGTGTCGCACGGCTGCGGCGTCCCTTCGGGACCCGGGCGCTCGGTGACGATGTCCTGCAGGACGCCGATGACCCTCTCGGGCGTCCAGCCCAGGCGCAGCGGGACGTGCCAGGTGTGCATGCCGAGGTCGTTGAGCACCCCGGCCTCGCCGCAGAACTGCTTCTGCCGCTTCCAGTTCAGCGGCTTGTTCACGTCGATGTCGCTGGCGTGGAGGAAGGTGCATTTCGCCTCGACGATGCGGCCGAGCGCGCCCGATTTCACGTAGTTGACGGCCCACTGGGCGCCGGGGAAGAACGGCATCTCGCTCGAGACACGGACGAACGAATCGGGCGTCTCGTCGATGGCCGCGACGACCGCGTCGGCGGCGGCGCGGTCGATGCCGAACGGCTTCTCGGCCAGCAGCGCCTTGCCGGCGCGGATCGTGTCGACGTAGAGCCGCTCGTGCAGATCGTGACGCACGGCGATGTAGACGACGTCGACGCGCGGGTCGGCGAGCAGTTCGTGGTGGTCGGTCGTGGTCAGCTGCACCGTGTCGATGCGCTCGAAGAACTCGAGAGCGGCGGGGTTGATGTCGCAGACGGCCACGAGCTCGGGCTCGGCGGGGTGGTCGATCAGCGCGGGCCAACGGCGCAGGGCTGCGGCGATCTCGCGGCCCATGAGGCCGCCGCCGATGATGCCGATTCCGACCTTCTTGCCGGTCATGCGGCACCACCGATCAGGGTCAGGGCCTCGTCGACCGAGGCGTCGTCGTGCACGACCGCCATGAGCGCCGCGGTGATGCCGGCGGGGTCGTCGTGCTGGATGACGTTGCGGCCGTAGACGATGCCGCGGGCCCCCTGTTCGAGCACGGCCTTCGTGCGCTCGAGGAGCGTGCGGTCGTCGACGCGTCCGCCGCCGCGCACGAGCACGGGGGTGTCGCCGGCCGCCTGGATGACCTTGTGGTAGTCGGTGATGTCGTCGGTCGGGTCGGCCTTGATGAGGTCGGCGCCGAGCTCGCGGGCCTGTCGCACGAGGGTGACGATCTTGGCGGTGTCGCCGTCGACGCCGTATCCGCCGGTGCCGGGTTTGGTCTGCATGACCAGCGGTTCGATCATCAGCGGCATCCCGTACCGCTCCGCGTCGGTGCGCAAGGCCAGGATCGACCGGATGCACTGCTCGCGGATCTGCGGCTCGCCGGGCAGATCGAGCAGGTTCACGCAGACCGCTACCGCGTCCAAGCGGACGGCGACCTGGATGGCATCCGGAACGAGGACGCTGTGCAGCGGCGACTCGAGCGGGTCGCCGTAGACGTTGGCGATGTCGGTGCGCAGCACCAGGCCGGGCTTCTGCTTGCCGGGGACGGACTGCAGCAGCGGCGCCTGGCCGAGAGTGAGCTGCACGGCGTCGGGCCCGGCGTCGACGAGGGTCGCGACGGTCTTGGCCATGTCTTCGATGCCGGTCAGGAACGAGGGCTCGTGGAACGCGCCGTGGTCGACGGCGACGTCGAGAGCGCGCCCGGAGCGCGCGTTGAAGAGGCGGTTGAGGCGGGGTTTCGACATGGGGTGTGGGTCTCCGAAGCGTCGTGTCGGGGCGCGGCTCTGCGCTCGACGGTCAGTATGCGGTCTCGAGACAACGTTGTCAACGACTGCTACCGTGTGACCGCACACGGCGAGGAAGGCGGAGCTCATGGGCGAGCAGGACGACGAGATGATCTCGACGGGGCGAGAAGGCCAGCGAGGCCGCGGGACGGAGGCGGCCATCGAGGCGTCGATCCGCACCGACGGACCGGATGCCGGAACCCGGCGTCTGCGCGTCATCGCGGGCGACCTCGACATCGAGCTCCTTCCCGACCGAGGCCTCGATCTCGGGCAGGTGCGGCACCGCGGGGTGCCGTTGGCCTGGGTCTCGCCCACGGGGTGGCCCCGCCCGAGCGGCGGGGCGTTCGGGGCGACGTTCGGCGGCGGGCTCGTCACGACGTGCGGGCTGCTGTCGTTCGGGCCGTCCTCGCGCGATGACGAGGGCGAGCATCCGCAGCACGGGCGGTACACGACGCTCGCCGCGACGGTGACCCGAGCGGAGGTGCAGGTCGACGCCGTCGTCGTGGAGGCGACGATCGTCGAGGCGACCGTGCTCGGCGCGCACCTCGAGCTGCGCCGAAGCATCCGCGTGCCGCGGGGCGAGGCGCGCATCGAACTTCGCGACGAGATCGTCAATCGCGGCGCGCGCGCCGTCGAGCCCATGGTGCTGTACCACGTGAACCTCGGGCGGCCGCTGATCCAGGAGGGGACGCTGCTGCGCTCCCCGGCGGAGCGCGTCGTGCCGCGCGACGCCGACGCCGAGGCCGGCCTGGCGACCTGGGCGCGGTTCCCCGCGCCCGCCGACACGTATCCCGAGCAGGTGTTCGCGCACGAGCTTCCGGTCGGAACCCGGGTGAGTGCCGAGGTGCACGCGCCGTCGGGGCTCGGCATCCGGGTCTCGTTCGACACCGCGGCGCTGCCGGGGTTGTTCCAGTGGCGCGTCGCGCAGCGCGACGGTGTCGTGCTCGGCGTCGAGCCGGCGACGGCGGCGACCATCCTCGGGCGTCAGGATGCGCGTGAGCGTGGGCTGCTGCGCCCGCTGCCGGAGGGGCAGTCGTGGAAGCTGGGGCTGGACATCGGTGTCATGAGTACCGAATTGTGACTTGACAACGTTGTCCCGGACGCCCATGCTCAATCCCGCGAGGTCGCGAGAAGACCTCCTTCAAGCAAGACAACGATGTCTGGACAGCCATGACGCACTACGAACGAGCGACCGCCGCGGCCGCCCCTGAGCCGATCGGGGCCGCCCGATGAAGCCCGTCCTGCTGCCCCCCAACCCCGTGCAGCACTTCTACCTCGGCGGCGACCGCATCGCGGCGCTGCGCGGGATCGTGCCCGAGACCGACCGTCAGCCCGAGGAGTGGCTCGGCTCGACCGTGTCGCGCTTCGGCTGCGACGAGATCGGTCTCGCCGTGACCGACGACGGTGACTTCTTGCGCGACCTCGTGGCCGGCGATCGCGCCGCGTGGGTGGGGGCTCGTGCGGGACGGGATGCCGCGGACCTGGGCATCCTGGTCAAGCTCCTCGACGCGCGTCAGCGCCTCCCCGTGCACGTGCACCCCGACCGCGGATTCGCGAGCGCCCACCTCGACTGCCCGTACGGCAAGACCGAGGCCTGGTACGTGCTCGAGACCCAAGAGGACTGCGCCGTGCACGTCGGCTGGAACCAGGACGTCGACCGCGACGAGCTCGACCGCCGCCGCGATGCGCAGGACAGCGAGTGGATGCTGTCGCGCATGAACCGCGTGGTCGTCCGCCCCGGCATGGGCGTGCTCGTGCCCGCGGGCACCGTGCACGCGATCGACGGCGGGATCTTCGTCGCCGAGGTGCAGGAGCCGACCGACTTCTCGATCCTGCTCGAGTGGTCGATCACGACGTCGACGCGCGACGAGTCGCATCTCGATCTCGGCTTCGACGCCGTGATGCCGTCGGTGTCGACCGCGAAGATGGATGCCGAGGCCCTCGACGCCCTGATCAGCACCGTCGGTGAGACCCCGGCGGGGACGGACTTCCGCTCGCTGCTGCCCGCGGTGGCCGACCCGTACTTCCGCCTGTTCGACGCCGCGGGAGACACCGCTGCGCGCGAGGCCGGCTTCGCTGTGGTGCTGGTGCGCGAGGGCTCCGGTGCGCTGGTGTCCGACTCGGGGTCGATCGATGTCGAGCGCGGCCAGGTCTACGCCGTGCCCCACGCGTTCGGCGCCTGGCGTCTGACCGGTGCCGCCGAGATCCTCGTCGCCGCCCCCGGTGCCGGGTGGCCCGGCACGCTCCGCGGGGGTGACGTGCGATGAGCGACTACGTCGTCGGAATCGACATGGGCTCCACCAGCACCAAGCTGCTGGTGGCCACCCCCGAGGGGCATCAGGTGCTCGTCGTGAGCCGGCGCTCGCCGTGGACGAACCTCGACCACGGCCGGGCCGAGATGACCGCCGCGCAGGCGATCTCCGTCTTGCACGAGCTCGCCGCCGAGGCCGACGCCCGCCTCGACGAGGGATACCGCATCGTCGCGCTCGGCGTCTCGGGCATGGCCGAGGCCGGCGTGCTCCTGGATGCCGAGGGCACGGCGCTCGCGCCGATCATGGCCTGGTTCGACCCGCGGGGGGCCGCGCAGATCATCGCGACCCCCGACGCCTTCCGCGCGGAGTTCCCGGGCCGAACGGGTCTGCCGGTCGGGCCCCTGGCATCCATCGCCAAGCTGCTCCACCTGCGCGACAACGGAATCGCCCTCGTCGGAACGACGTTCCTCAACGTCCCCGAGTACGTCGTGCACGCGCTCGGCGGACCGCGGGTCGCGGAGTACTCGCTCGTCTCACGCACGGGGCTCATCGATCAGGACGACAGCACCCCCTGGCGGGCGGCGCTCGACGTGCTCGGCGTGGACGCGTCGATCCTCGGGAAGCTCGTCAGCGCGGGGGAGGCCGTCGGCACGCTGAGCGACCCCGGGATGCCCGCCGGGTTCCGCGGGGCCGCGCTCACCATCGCCGGCCACGACCACCTCGTCTCGGCCGTCGCGGTCGGCGCGACCCACACGGGCCAGCTCTACGACTCGATGGGCACCGCCGAGGCCCTCGTGCGCGTGCTCGACGACACCCTTCCCTTCGCCGCGCGCGAGCGGCTCGCCCACGCGGGCATCAACTGTGTGCGGCACGTCATCCCCAGCAAGTACGTGCTCCTGGCGGGCACGAAGTCGGGCCTGCTCATGCGCCGCGTGCTCCAACTGCTCGGGATCACGGATGCCGTGGGCCGGGCGCGCATCGACGACGAGACCATGGCGCTCCCCGCGCTCGGAACGGTGTCGGACGCCGGTCTCGCGGTCTCGGGTGCGCGCAACGACGACGGCGTGCTGAAAATCGTCGCGCAGAGCGACGGGCTCAGCCCCGCGGAGCTGTTCGCCGCCGCCCTGCGCCACGGCAACGACATGCTCGCCGAGTACACGGCGGTGATGGACCGCGAGGTCGAGCCGCCGACCTCGACCGTGCTGACCGGCGGGTGGTCGTCGATGGCATCCGTCGTCCGCTCCCGCTCGGCGCTCCTGCCCGAGGTCACTGTCTCGACCCACGACGAGGGCACCGCCTACGGGGCAGCGCTGTTCGCGGCGTTCGCGGTGTCCTCTTCTTCTTTCGAGGACGTCGCCGAGGCGTTCCTCTCTTCCTCTCTCCTCACTACGGAAAGGAGCTGACGATGTCGTCAGTCACAACGGCCACGCCCGTGTTGCAGGCGCGGGGTTTGTCGCGTCAGTTCGGTCATGTTCGGGCGTTGAATAATGTCGATTTCGAGGTCTACCCGGGCGAGGTCACCGCCCTCATCGGTGACAACGGCGCCGGCAAGTCGACGCTCGTGAAGGCGCTGTCGGGGAACCTCGCGGTCGACGAGGGGGAGATCCTCTTCGACGGCAAGCCGATCGAGATGACCAATCCGCAGGTCGCGTCGTCGCTCGGCATCGAGACCGTGTACCAGGATCTGGCGCTGGCTCCGCATCTGGATCCGGTGCAGAACATGTACCTGGGTCGGGAGATCCGTCGACCGGGGCTGGCCGGTGCTCTCGGCTTCATGAAGACGAAGGAGATGGCGGTCGCGTCGCGGGCTGCGTTCGACGAGCTGGGGGCGACGGTGCGGTCGTTGTCGTCGCCGGTGGGGGAGATGTCCGGTGGTCAGCGGCAGGCGATCGCGATCGCCCGCGCCGTGCACTGGGCCTCTCGCGTCGTGTTCCTCGACGAGCCCACCGCAGCCCTCGGGGTGCGCCAGACCAAGAACGTCCTCGAGACCATCCGCCGCGTGCGCGACAAGGGCATCGCCGTGGTCTTCATCTCGCACTCGATGCCGCACGTCATCGACGTCTCCGACCGCATCCAGGTCCTGCGCCTGGGCACCCGCGTCGCGAACATCAACGCGAAAGACACCTCCATGGAAGAACTCGTCGGGCTCATGACCGGCGCCGTCACGAAGGACGACCAGAAGTGAGCACCACGACTCCCCCCACCGAGACCGTCGCGATCGGCACGTTCGAGGACACCAAACCCAACTTCTTCAGGGGACTGTTGAAGGCGCAGGCCTTCCAGATCCTGCTCATCCTCATCGTCATCGTGCTGATCTTCAGCGCGCTCGCTCCGGACTCGTTCGCGCAGTGGTCGAACTTCCGCTTGATCATCCAGAACGCCTCGATCCTCGCGGTGCTCGGCGTCGGCATGACGTACATCATCATCACCTCGGGCATCGACCTCTCGATCGGCTCGGTCCTGGTGTTCTCGGGCGTCGTCTCGGCCCTGACGATGAGGGCGCTCGGCGGCGAGGGCTGGGGCGTGGCCACCATCGGCATCCTCGTGTCGATCCTCAGCGGCGTGTGCTGGGGGCTGCTGAACGGCTTCCTCATCGCGAAGGCGAAGATCCCGCCGCTCATCGTCACCCTCGGCTCGCTCGGTATGGCGCTCGGTCTCGCGCAGATCCTCACCGGCGGCGTCGACATCCGCGATGTGCCGACCGTGCTGACGGTGTCGATCGGCTACGGAAACGTCTTCGGGTCGCTGCCGATCATCAGCGTCATCGCCCTCGTGGTGGTCGTGATCGGCGCGGTGGTACTCCACTTCACCCGTTTCGGGCTGTACACCTACGCCGTCGGCTCGAGCGAGCTCGCCGCGCGCCGCGTGGGCGTGAAGGTCGACCGCCACCTCATCTCGGTCTACACCCTCTCGGGGGCGCTCGCGGGACTCGCCGGCATCCTGGCCCTGTCGCAATTCTCGACGACCGCGATCGCGGGGCAGTCGCAGACCAACCTGAACGTCATCGCGGCCGTCGTGATCGGCGGGACCTCGCTCTTCGGCGGGGTCGGCACGATCTTCGGCACCGTGGTGGGCCTGTTCATCCCCGCCGTTCTGCAGAACGGCTTCGTCATCACCGGCGTGCAGCCGTTCTGGCAGCAGGTCGCCGTCGGCGCGGTGCTGATCACCGCCGTGTACGTCGACCAAGTCCGTCGTACCGCCGCGACCCGCGGCAACACCCAAAGCCTCTGGCGCAAGTTCGTCAGCGGAGGACGCCGCGGCTGAGTCCCGGCATCCGGAATCACATCAAGAGAGAACGGTCAATCACAATGCAGTGGAACAAGCAGGTTCTCGCGGTCGCCACCCTCGGCGCCGCAGCCACCCTCGTCCTCGCCGGGTGCTCCGGCGGCTCCTCGTCGGGATCCGCCTCGGGCGGCTCCGACGGCGGCTACAAGATCGCGTTCGTGCAGGGCGTCGCCGGGGATGAGTTCTACATCTCCATGCAGTGCGGCATCGAAGCCGAAGCCAAGGCCGAAGGCGCCACCGTCACCACCCAGGGCCCCGAGAAGTTCGACCCCACCCTCCAAAAGCCGATCGTCGACGCCGTCGTGGCGTCCAAGCCCGACGCGCTCCTCATCGCGCCGACCGACGTGTCGGCGATGCAGGCCCCGATCGCCGCGGCCGAGGCCGCCGGGATCAAGGTCGTCCTCGTCGACACCACCCTCGAGGACCCGTCGGGTGCGGTGTCGCAGATCTCCAGCGACAACGAAGGCGGTGGCGCCGCGGCGTTCGAGGCGATCCAGAAGGCCAACCCCAACGGCGGCAAGGTCCTCGTCGTCTCCACCGACCCCGGTGTCTCCACCACCGACGCCCGCGCGCAGGGCTTCGAAGACGCCGTGAAGAAGGACTCCAAGTTCACCTCGGTCGGGGTGCAGTACTCCCACAACGAGCCCTCCACCGCCGCCGAGATCGTCACCGCCGCGCTGCAGAAGGACCCCGACATCGTCGGCATCTTCGCCGCCAACCTCTTCGCCGCCGAAGGCTCCGCCACCGGTGTCCAGCAGGCCGGCAAGCAGGGCCAGGTCACCATCGTCGGTTTCGACGCGGGCCCCGCCCAGGTCAAGGCCCTCGAAGCCGGAACCGTCCAAGCCCTCGTCGCCCAAGAACCCGCCACCATCGGCGAAGACGGCGTCAAGCAGGCCATCGCCGCCCTGAAGGGCGAACCCACCGAGGAGAAGATCCAGACCGGATTCACCATCCTCACGAAGGACAACATCAACGGCGACGGCAAGGACGCGGTCTACAAGTCCAGCTGCTGATCGACCCCGGATGCCGGGACCCCGACGCA
Organism: Microbacterium sp. NPDC086615; assembly: GCF_040686055.1. NCBI lineage: Bacteria > Bacillati > Actinomycetota > Actinomycetes > Micrococcales > Microbacteriaceae > Microbacterium > Microbacterium sp. NPDC086615. Next base: position 65,208 of record NZ_JBFBJJ010000014.1, on the reverse strand, counting down.
CACGCCCAGGGTCCCGGCATCCACCCCCTCCCGCCCGGAGGCTTCGACAAGCTCAGCCACCGGACTCCCGCAACGAAGGTCCCTGAGCCTGTCGAAGGGACCGGACCCACCGCCCGGAGGCTTCGACAAGCTCAGCCACCCGGCTCCCGCAACGACCGAGCTCAGCCACCGGGCTCGTACCACCTCCAACGAGAGAGACGCCGCCGTGCCGCTGGCCGATATGCCCGAACTGCTCGCCGCGCACCGCGCGGTCGGGGCCTTCAACTTCATCACCCTCGAGGTCGCCGAGGCGATCGTCGCCGGGGCCGAGGCCGCGCGGACGGGCGTGATCCTGCAGCTGTCGCAGAACGCCATCGCGTTCCACGGCGGGCTGGCCCCGGCCGCCTCCGCGGCCCTGCGCCTGGCCGAGAGCGCCCGCGTCGACGTCGTGGTGCACCTCGACCATGCCACTGACGAGCCGCTCGTCGACGAGGCGTTGGCCGTCGGTATCCGCTCGGTGATGTTCGACGCCGCCCATCTGTCGGATGCCGAGAACCTCGAGCGCACCGCGGAGGTCGCCGCCCGTGTGCACGCCGTCGGCGCCTGGGTCGAGGCCGAGCTGGGCGAGATCGGCGGCAAGGGCGCGCACGCTCCGGGGGTGCGCACCGATGTCGCCGAGGCCGTCCACTTCGTCGCCGCCACCGGCGTCGATGCCCTGGCCGTCGCTGTCGGCAGCGAGCACGCCATGCGCGAGCGCAGCGCGCGACTCGACGAGCGGCTCATCACCGAGCTCGCCGAAGCCCTGTCCGTGCCTCTCGTGCTGCACGGATCGAGCGGGGTCGCCGACGCCGGGATCGATGGCGCTGTGCGCGCCGGAATGCGCAAGATCAACATCGGCACGCACCTCAGTACGGTGCTGACCGCGGCCGTCCGCGACGAGCTGGAGCGGGACCCGGATGCCATCGACCCCCGCCGCTGGCTCGCTCCGGGACGGGCGGCGGTCGCCGAGGAGGTGCATCGCTTCCTCGACGTCATCACGGGGAACGTCATCACGGGGAACGTGATCACCCGGAACGTCGCGACCGGGGTGGACGCATGACCGGCATCGTCACGCTCACCGCCGCCGGGGCGATCGACGCCACGTATCGCGTCACCGCCCTACGCCGAGGGACCTTCACCCGCGCCGAGAGCTACACGCGCGAGGTGAGCGGGAAGGGCGTCAACGTCTCGGCCGCCCTCGCCGCCGGGGGAGCCGACACCGCCGCCGTGGTCGTGCTCGGCGCCGACGACGTGCGCTTCGCCCGATGCGGGCTCACGGCTCCTCTGCTGCGGATCGTCGAGGTGCCGGGCGCGACGCGCGTGAACACCTCGGTCATCGATGCCGAGGGGGCCACGACGAAGGTCAATGCCCCCACTCCGCCCCTGTCGCCCGAGGCGTGGGAGGCCACGATCGAGACGCTCCGCGCGGAACTGGCGGCGCGCACCGAGCCGTGGCTCGTGATCTCGGGGAGCGTGCCAGAGCTCGCGGGGACGGGTTCACTCGTCGACCTCGGGGTCGTGCGGGCGGTCGCGCGCGAACTCGGCGCCCGGGTCGCCGTCGACACGAGCGGTGCGGCCCTCGACGCGCTCCTGGCCGACCCGGCCGGCATCGACCTGCTCACGCCGAACGTCGACGAACTCGCCGCGGCGGTGGGGCGTCCGCTCGCGACCCTCGGCGACGTCGTGATGGCGGCGCGAGAGATCGTCGCGCGTGGTGTGGTGACGGTGCTCGCGAGCATGGGCGCCGATGGCCTGCTCGCCGTGACCGCGGACCGCGCGGTGTTCGCGCGCGCCGACGCCCCCTACGTCGCCAACACCGCCGGTGCGGGCGACGCCGCCCTCGCGGGCTTCCTGCTCGGCCTCACGCGTGCACCGGCGGCGTCCGCCGCGGGTGCCGACCCGCTCGCTGTCGCGGCCGCGAGCGCCGCGGAGTGGGGGGCGCACGCGGTCGCGCACGCCTCGACCGTCGTCGCGGGGCCGCCGCTCGGCATCCGGGCCCTCGTCGAGACCGAGCCGGATCTCGCGCGTGTGCTCACTCCGGAGGGGGAACTTTCGGCCTCCGCGGGCACGTCCACCGCCGGAGCGACCGCATGAGCACCGTCACCCCCGAGGTCACCGCGGCCGTCGCCGACGTCTCGCGCATCCGCACGCGCGCGATCGACCGCGTCGCCTACGCCAACGACGCCTCGCACTACCTGCTGACCCCCGAGGCCGTGGTCGTCGCCGCCGACGCGGCCGAGGTCGGCGCGATCCTGCGCGCAGCCACGGGTTCGCGGACCCCGGTGACGTTCCGCTCGGGCGGCACGAGCCTGTCGGGCCAGTCCTCGGGCGCGGGGCTGCTCGTCGACGTGCGGCAGGGGTTCGGCCGTATCGACGTGCTCGACGGCGGCCGCCGCGTGCGGTCGCAGCCCGGCGCCACGGTGCGTCAGGTCAATGCACGGCTCGCGCGGCACGGCCATCGCCTCGGCCCCGATCCGGCGAGCGAGGCCGCGTGCACGATCGGCGGCGTCGTTGCCAACAACTCCAGCGGGATGGCGTGCGGGACGGTGGAGAACTCGTACCGCACCCTCGACGGACTCGTGCTGGTGCTGGCATCCGGAACCGTCGTCGACACCGCGGCGCCCGACGCCGACGCGCTGCTGCGCGACCGCGAACCCGCCCTCGTCGAAGGGCTCATGCGTCTGCGCTCCCGCGTCGTGGCCGACGCCGCGAGCGTCGCTCTCATCGAGCGGCAGTTCGCGATGAAGAACACGATGGGATACGCACTCAACGCCTTCCTCGACTTCGACACCCCGGCGGCCCTGCTGGCGCACCTCGTCGTCGGCTCGGAGGGGACCCTCGCGTTCGTCGCCGAGGCGACGTTCCGCACGGTGCCGATCCGCCCCGCGATCGCCACCACTCTCGCGGTGTTCCCCACGCTCGACGCGGCGACCCGATCGCTTCCGGCGCTGGTGGCGACGGGCGCGGCGACGCTAGAGCTGATGGATGCCACGTCCCTCCGCGTCGGCCAGCGTCTGGCCGGTACGCCCGCCGCGATCCACGGATTCGAGGCCACGACGCAGGCGGCGCTGCTCGTGGAGTATCACGCGGACGACGCGTCCCGGCTGCGGGAGCTCGCGGCCGCCGGCGCGCGCGTGCTCGGGGAGCAGGCGCTGCTCGACCCCGCGGCCTTCTCGAGCGACCCGGTGCAGCGCGCCGCGGCCTGGACCTTCCGCAAAGGCCTCTACGCCTCGGTCGCCGGCGCACGACCGAGCGGCACCACCGCGCTGCTCGAAGACGTGGTCGTGCCGGTCGAGCGCCTCGCCGACACCTGCGAGGGGCTGCAAGAACTCTTCGCGCGTTTCGGCTACGACGACAGCGTCATCTTCGGCCACGCCAAGGACGGCAACATCCACTTCATGCTCACCGACCGGTTCGAGGGGGCCAAAGCGCTCGGCCGATTCGAGGGCTTCACCGACGCGATGGTCGACCTCGTGCTCGACGCCGGCGGCAATCTCAAGGCCGAGCACGGTACGGGCCGCACCATGGCCCCGTACGTGCGCCGACAGTACGGCGACGAGCTGTACGACGTGATGGTCGAGCTCAAGCGTCTGCTCGACCCGAGCGGCATCCTGAATCCGGGCGTGATCATCGACGACGACCCGACCGCGCACATGCGGAATCTCAAGACGCCCGTGTCGATCGAGCCCGAGGCCGACCGCTGCGTCGAGTGCGGGTACTGCGAGCCGGTGTGCCCGAGCCGGTCGCTGACGCTCACCCCGCGCCAGCGCATCGTCGTGCGGCGCGCCTCGGTCGCCGCCCGGGAGCGCGGCGACGGTGCCATCGCCGCGGAGCTCGAGAACGACTACGACTACGACGGCGTGCAGACGTGCGCGGTCGACGGCATGTGCCAGACGGCGTGCCCGGTGCTCATCAACACGGGGACGCTCATGAAGCGCTTCCGCCGCGAGGACGCCAACCCGGTGCTCGCCGCGGGCTGGTCGGCGGCGGCGACGGGATGGGGCGCGGTCACGCGGGCCGGTGCCGTCGCGCTGACGGTCGCCTCCGCGGTGCCGGTGCCGGTGGTGCGGACGATGACGGATGCCGCGCGCGCGGTGTTCGGAACGGATACCGTGCCGCGGTACTCGGCGGAGCTGCCGGCAGGCGGGGCGTCGCGAAAGGCGCTGGGGTCCGTCGTCGGTTCTTCGGGGGTCGAGCCGATCGCGGTCTTCCTCCCGGCCTGCGTGGGCAGCATGTTCGGCCCCGCCGACGGCATCGGCGCGACCGCGGCGTTCACGCGCCTGCTCGAGCGCGCGGGTGTCGCGGCGGTGGTACCCGACGGCATCGATGCGCTGTGCTGCGGCACGCCCTGGTCGTCGAAGGGCTACGCGAAGGGGCACGAGACGATGTCGGCGCGCGTCCGCGCCGCGGTGCGTGAAGCCTCCCGCGACGGTGCCCTACCGGTCGTCTGCGACGCGTCGAGCTGCACGGAGGGCTTCGCCTCCACCCTCCGCGACGAGGGCGTGGAGGTCGTGGATGCCGTGGCCTTCGCGGCATCCGTTCTTCTTCCGCGTCTCGCGCCGACGCCGGTGGCCGATCTGCTGGCGCTGCATCCGACCTGTTCGTCGACGCAGCTGGGCATCGACCCGGCGCTGCGCGCGGTGGGGGAGGCCGTGGCTTCGGAGGTGCGCGTGCCCGACGCGTGGGGCTGCTGCGCCTACGCGGGCGACCGCGGCATGCTGCACCCGGAACTGACCGAAGCGGCGACCGCCCCGGAGGCCGCCGAGGTGGCGGGGTGGGCCGCCGACGCGCACGCGTCGTGCAACCGCACGTGCGAGCTCGGCATGACCAAGGCCACGGGGGAGTCGTACGTGCACGTGCTGGAGTTGCTGGAGCGGGCGACGCGGTAGCGAGCGGGAGGCCCGGGTGCGGCGTCGCCCTGCGGCGCCCGCCCGCGTCTCACGCCGTTTCGAACAAGCGGGTGAGGCACGCGTTCAGGAGGGGGGAGCGCTCGGCGGGTTCCGCGTCGAGCGCGGGGCGGATCAGATCGCGCAGGCGGTCACGTTGGCCCGCCTCGACGAACCAGGGGCCGACCATACCGAGATGGTGGGGGAACTCGTCGACCAGCCGGCAATACAGATACGCGGTGGACAGCAGCTCCTCGGCGAGATCGAGGGCGGCATCGATGTCACCCTGCAGGTACAGCTGCACGGCGCGGGGCGCGAGCACCCACAGGCGACTGAGGCCCTCGGCGTCCTCGCGCAGGGGAGTGTCGAGCAGGGCGAGCGCTGCGGTCCGGTCGCCTCGGGCATCGGCGGCCAGTGCGCGCTGCACGCGGATCGTGATCTCGGCGATCCAGTCCTCGATCACCGGGTGGGCCGCCACGAGCGCGTCGAGATCGTCCCACCGGGCGAGGGTGCTCAGGGCCAGGGCCTGATTGGCGACGGCCTGCTCCTTCGTGGGCCCGTGTCCCGCCGCGATCGCCGCGGTCAGCGCCTCCTGGCCGATCTGCACCGCCGACTCGAGGTCTTCCTCGAGTTCGAACGCGTGGGCGACGAGCAGGCACGACGACAGCTGCGCCGTCAGGTGATGATCGCGGGCGTAGTCGACCGCGAGTCGGCGCAGCTCACGGGCGATCACGCGGTGGCCGCGCAAGCTGCTCGACTGTGCCACGTAGCTGAGGACGGATGCCATGACGGCGGGCTGACCGCTGCGCTCGGCGAACGTCACCATGCGGTCCTGCCAGATCAGGGCCTCGGTCCACTCAGCGTGCGTCTCGAACCACAGCATCATCCGCAGCGCGATGGACGCGGCCGTCTCGGGCCGGAGCGGTGCGAGGCTCTCCTCATTGAGGAAGGGTTCGAGCACCTGCCATTGACGTGCCGTATCGCCGTCGAGGGAGTGCGCCCGTGCGACGAGCGCGGCCGCCCGAGCCCGCTCGTCGGGATCGCTCGCGCCGGTGATGACCGGCCCGAGCACGTCGGCGACCTCGGCAAACCGCGACTGCGCCATCGCAGCCTCGCCCATGGCGAGGCGGGTCGACACCTCGAGCGCCGGATCGGAACCGAGGTCGAGGATCTCGGCGCCGAGGGCCAGCACCTGGTCGGCGCCGCCCACGTCGGCGGCAGCCTGAAGCGCGGCGCTCAACCACGAAAGCAGCTGCGCGGTGAGCGATTCCCGCCGGGCGTCGTCGGGCGGAAGCAGCGTCCGCGCATCGCGGAGGTGCTGGGCGATGACGGCCGCGAGTTCTCCGTTTGCGTCGCTCACACCTCGCAGGTGTTCCACGGCGGCGAGGTGCAGCGCCGCGCGGTCCCGACGCGACTGCTGCGCGTAGGCGACGTCTCGCACCGACGGCTGCAGGAAGGACAGGCGCCCGCCGTCGGAGGAGAGACGGTCGCGGACCCAGGCGAAGACGTCGCGGGCGGCGAGCTCGGTGACGAGGCGCTGCGTCTGCGCCTCGGAGAACCCGGTGAGCGAGCGCAGACCTGCCAGGGTGAAGACCTGCCCGAGCACCGACCCCGCCGTGACGAGCCGGCGCTGATCGGCCGTGAGCAGATCGAGTCTGCTCGCGATCAGCGCTTGCAGGCTGGCGGGTGCGCTCATGCGTTCGATGATCGCGAGGTCGGCGCCGTGGCTCACGCGAAGCGGCGCCCGCGGAAACTTGGCCCCGCTCGACTCCAGCAAGGCACGGTCGTGCAGGGCGCGGATCGTCTCGACGGCGAAGAGCGGGTTGCCCTCGGCGCGGCGCACCAAGGCTTCGCGCGCCTCTCCGGGAAGGTCCTCGACGACCAGCGAGAGCAGCTGCTCGATCTCGGCGGCGGTCAGCAACGGGAGATTGACGACGGTTGCGCGCTGATGGGTCGCCAGCCGCGGAAAACGCTCCAACAGCTCGGGGCGCGCCACCAGAACCACGAGCCCAGGAAACGCCACCGAGCTGACGAGGTGTTCGACGAACGCCATGAGCCCTGCGTCGGCGTGATGCGCATCGTCGATGATCCACACGATGGGCGTCGGAGCATCGGGGCCATGCGTCGACAGCAGCTCGAACCACCGCGCCCACGCGGCGAAGGCGTCGTCGAGGTCGGTCTCGTCGTCATCGCCGCGTCGGCCGACCCCGAGCAACCGTTGGAGGTGCGTCTGGATCCACTGCCGCTCGCCGTCGTCGGCGACGATCGTGCGCAGCCCGTCGCGCAGCTTGTCGTGCACCTCGGCGGGAGTGTCCCCGTCGGTCGCGCCGATGCGCACCCGGACGGCCGAGGTGAGGGCGGCGAACGCGACACCGTCTCCGTAGGAGAGGCACCGGCTGCGGTGCCACAGCACATCGGAGGGGAGGCCTTCGACATAGTCCTCGATGTCGCGCAGGACGCGTGACTTGCCCACCCCGGCCGGTCCGTTGACGACGGCGATGCGCGGGGTCTGCTGCTCCTGGACCGCGTGGAGCAGCTCGCGCAGCACCGCCACGTCGCGACGCCGCCCGACCAGGGGAACCTCGAGGCTGCGACGGGCGGCGCCGCCGTCCCCGGTCAGCGGCGCGTCGACCTCGAACAGATCGATCCCGCCCTTGCGTCCCTTCAGGGCGTGGCGACCCGTCGCGCGCGTCGCGATCGTCGCCGCGATCAAGTCGGCGGTGGTCCGGTCGCACCAGATGTTCCCGGGAGGGGCGAGGGCCTGTATCCGGGCGGCGGTGTTCACGGGGTCGCCGGCGACCATTCCCTCGCCCACCGCGCCGACCGTGACGGCCACCTCGTCGGTGGTGATTCCGACGCGCGCGCGAAGCCCGGGCACGTCCACCCGCTCGCCGAGCAACGTGACCGCCTCGGTCAGGCTGAGACCGGCACGCACGGCGCGCTCGGCGTCGTCCTCGTGGGCGGTGGGGACACCCCAGACCGCCATCACCGCGTCACCGATGAACTTCTCTACGGTCCCACCGTAACGAGCGATGATCGTCCGGGCCGAGGTGAAATACTCGCTCAGAAGCTCCCGCACGTCTTCGGCGTCGCGTGTCTCGGACAACGTGGTGAATCCGACCAGGTCGCAGAACAGCACGGACGCGACACGGCGTTGCGCAACGGGTCCATCGGCGGCGGCCGCGGCCTCCGCGGCGGTTTTCGCCCCACAAGCTGGGCAAAAGCGTGCTCCGGCGGGCAGTCGAGACCCGCAGGCGCCGCACTCGCCCAGGGAGGATCCGCAGTGCGCGCAGAACAGGTCGCCGACGGCCACGGGTTCGAGGCACGTCGTACAGCGCATCCCACGGCCTCCTCTGCGAGCGGACGGTCAACGAACTCCCTCAGCCTAGGGGCGGGAGTGCTCCGGGCCGGAAGCGCCGGCCGCGTGAGGGACGCGACCGCCGGCCGATAGCATTCGGGAAAGTTTCCCGGCGGTGACGCTCGGGCTCCGATGCCGAGGTGACGCGATGACTGCCCGACCCGCCGCCCGCCTCCTGGGTGTGCTCCGCGATACCCGCGAGTCGATCGTGTCGGTATTCGCGAACCGCAACCTTGCACGGATGCAGTACGCACTGCTCACCTCGCTGATCGGCGATCTCGCCTTCGCGACAGCCGTGACGGTGTGGGCCTTCGGCGAGGGCGGAGCGACGGCGGTCGCGATCCTCACGGCCGCCCGTCTCGCCGCGGCCGCGATCACCGCTCCCTTCGCCGCGGCGGTGAGCGACCGTCTGTCGCGTCGGACCACGCTGCTGATCACCCTCGGCATCCGGATCGCGGTGATCGCCGCCGCCGCCGTCTGCCTCGTCGCCGAGGTCGACAGTCCGTGGCCGGTGTACATCCTCGCGGGGGCGGCGGGTGTGCTCGTGGCTCCCTTCCGCACGGCGCAGCGCGCGTGGATGCCGACCCTCGCCGCGCATCCGCGTGAGCTCGCCGCCGCGAACGCCACCAGCGGGACCCTCGAGAGTCTCGCCGTCTTCATCGGACCGGCCCTGGGCGGTCTGCTGCTCTTCGTCACGAGCGTGCCCGTCGTCTTCGGGGTCACCGTCGTGGCGTTGACGATCGCCGTCGTCGCCATCGTGCTGATACGTCCCCCTTCGCGGCTCAATCCGGTGGCCGTCGCTGCACATGAAGAGGCGGGGAGCTTCGTGCGAGAGCTGTCGGCGGGCTTCAGCACGGTGTTCGGCAGCAGTGATCTGCGTGTCGTCACCGGCCAGGTGTGCGCGCAGACCTTCCTCGGCGGTGCAGCCAAAGTGCTGCTCGTCGTGATCGCTGTGCAGATCGTCGGCACCGGCGCCGAGGGGGTGGGGCTGCTCGAGGCCGTTCTCGGTGTGGGCGCCCTCGTCGGCGGGCTCGTTGCGATCGCGCGCGCGTCGCGGCAGCGGCTCGGCTGGGACATGACCCTCGGCGTGCTGCTGTGGTCGGTGCCGTTGCTGCTCGTCGCGCTCGTGCCCCACGTGAGCATCGTGATCGCGGTGCTGCTGATCGTGGGGGCGGCCAACCCGGTCGTCGACATCAACCTCGACACCATCGTGCAGCGTATGACGCCCGAGCACCGGATGGCGCGAGTGTTCGGCGCCCTCGACACCTGTTACATCACCACGCAGGCCCTCGGCTCGCTCGCCATGGTGCCACTGCTCGACCTCGTGGGCCTGCGGTGGTCGCTCGTCGTGATCGCCGTGCCCGTGGCGGCTGTGGCGCTGCTGAGCCTGCGGCGGATGCGGGAGATGGACCGCCGCCTGCGGGCACCGGAGTCGCTGGGACTGCTCCAGCGGATTCCGTGGTTCGCCTCGCTCACGCCGGCGACGCAGGAGTCGCTGGCGCATTCGCTCGTGCGCGTCGAGGTGCCGGCCGGAACCGCGGTCGTCACGCAGGGCGACGACGGCGACGAGCTGTTCGTCATCGAGGCGGGCAGCGTCGAGGTGACGCAGGACGGGCGCCTGCTCCGCACGCAGGACGCGGGCAGCTTCTTCGGCGAGATCGCCCTGCTGTACGACACCCCGCGCTCCGCGACCGTCACGGCCCTCACCGACACGACGCTGTTGTCCCTGCATCGCGACGCGTTCCTGGGCGCGGTGACGGGGGTGAGCCGCTCGCTCGCCGAAGACGTCGCCACCACGCGGCTGACGTTCCGCGGCTGAGCCCTCACCCCCGTAGGAGGAACGGGGGTCAGACGCGGTGGCCGTTGGCCAGGACCGGGATCTTCGCCCGGGTGTCGGGAACGGCGGCGAGCGCGTCGGCGAGGTCCACGACGACGGTGTCGGGCGCGTCGCCGAGACGCACGACGTCGGCGCCGTCGGCTCCGATGACACCGCTGTAGCCGATGCCGGTCGGTGCTCCGACGCCGTCGTCGCGGCCGATCGTGCGCGGGTCGGCCTGGCCCACCGCCACCACCACGCTGGTCGTGTCGAGGGCGCGTGCGCGCGTCAGCAGTTCCCAGTGCTCGCGCTTTCCGGGGCCCGAGCCCCACGATGCGCAGACGATCACGAGCTGCGCGCCATCGTCGGCGAGAGCGCGGAACAGCTCGGGGAAGCGCACGTCGTAGCACGTGGCCACCCCGATGCGCACGTCGCCGAGATCGAAGACGACGGGGTGCTCCCCGGGTTCGACGGCATCCGATTCTCGGTATCCGAACGCGTCGTAGAGGTGGATCTTGTCGTACCGCGCCTCGACCCCGCCGGTGACCAGCAGGGTGTTGCGCACGCGATCGGCGGTCGCAGCCGGGGTGAACATCCCCACGACGACGGTGACCCCCGCGTCGCGGGCGATGCGGCGCACCTCACCGGCCCACTCCCCGTCGGTCGGTTGAGCGAGTTCGGCGAGATCGGGGCCGGCGAATCGGCACATCACCGCCTCGGGAAAGACGACGAGGTCGGCGCCGTCGGCGGCCGCTCTCTCGGTCTCGCGGGCGATGATGTCGAGGTTCTCGACGGGATCGGAACCGGCGACGACCTGGGCCAGGGCGATGCGCATGAGTGTCTCCTTCGTGACGGGTCTCCCCGTGTTGTATACCTGATGTATGCCTTCAGCTGAGCCGCGGTCCGGCCGCGACCGTGCCCTCGGACACCTTCGTGTGCTGTTGACCGACCCCGAGGTCGAGGGTGATTTCATCAATGAGCAGGATGTCGCCGACGCCGTGGGCGTCTCGCGCACGCCGGTGCGCGAAGCCCTGCTCATCCTGGCCTCGGAGGGGCTCGTCGACCTCGAACCGCGGCGCGGTGCGCGCGTCGCGGCGCTGACGCCGCGCGAGACCGCTGAGCTGATGGAGATGCGTGGCCTGATGGAACGGTTCGCGGTGCAGCGGGCGCTGTCGCAGCACGTGTCTCCGCACGAGGCGCTCGCCGAGATCATGCGTCGGCAGGAGGCCGTGACCGAGGGCTTGGATCGCCTTTCGTTCGAACAGGCCCGGGCGTGCATCGAGCTCGACCGCCAATTCCACCAGGCGCTCGTGGATGCCGCGGGAAACACCCTGCTCTCGCGCAGCTATGCGGCGCTGCGCGAGCGTCAGGTGCGCGTCGGTATCGCCGCGCTCGGCATCGGTCCGTCGCGGTGGCAGGCCGTCACGCACGAGCACGGCGCGATCGTCGATGCCCTGCGCGCGGGGGATCAGGCCGCCGCCGAGAAAGCCATAGACGACCATCTGAACATCACCCTCCGCACGATTCTGACCGGTTCCTAAGACGCACGCCCCGGCAGGGGCGGAAGACCCGCGGCCCGTTGGCCTACGGCCTGTCGCGACCCGCGGACCATCCACCTGCGGCCAGTTGCCCCGCGGCCCGCCTGACCGGCGGCCCATCGGTCCGCCGGTCAGGCGCCGGCGCGCTAGGACGCGACGCGCGACGAGGCGAGCACGTCGAGATACTCCTCGTCTTCGGCGTGCTGGGGGTTGCGCCCGAGCAGCAGGCCGACCACGGTGAGCACAGCAGCCACCCCGAGGTAGATCGCCGGAGCGACCCAACTGCCCGTCGCGCTCAGCAGTGCCGTGAAGATCACCGGTGCGAGGGCTCCACCGAACACGCCGGCGATCGTGTACGCCAGCGAGGAGCCCGTGTAGCGCAGGCGTGGGCTGAACTGCTCCGTGATGAACGCGGCCTGGGGCCCGTACATGAAGGAGTGGATCGCGAGGCCCACCACGACACCCAGGATGAACAGAGGTTGCGACCCTCCGCCGATCATGACGAAGAAGACGAACGGCCAGACAGCCGCGGCGACGGCCGCGATCGCGTACAGCACGCGACGGTTGACGAGGTCGCTGAGCCAGCCGGCGAGCGGGATGAGGGCGAGCTGGAACGCGGAGCCGATGAGGGTGGCGGTGAGCACCTGCGAGCGGTCCATGCCGAGCTGTGTCAGGCCGTAGGTGAGGGTGAACACCGTGAACATCGCGTAGAGGATGTCGGGGGCGAGCCGGCAGAGGATGGCGGCGAGCAGGCCACGGCCCTCGAGGCGGAACACGTCTCGGATGGGCGCTTCGGGGCGGTCGCCGGACTGCTCGATCGCGCGGAAGATCGGGGTGTCTTCGAGTGCGAGGCGGATCCACAGGCCGAACGCGACGAGCACGGCCGACAGCAGGAACGCGACGCGCCAACCCCACGCCAGGAACTGCTCGTCGGTGAGCATGAGTGTCAGGGCCGCGAGAACGCCGTTGGCGAGCAGGTTGCCCGCGGGCGGTCCGACCTGCGCGGCTGAGGCCCAGAACCCCCGCCGTCGCGGTGTGCCGAACTCGCTCGACAGCAGCACGGCACCGCCCCACTCGCCGCCGACGCCGACGCCCTGCGCGAAGCGCAGCAGCACGAGAATGACCGCGGCGAGCGGTCCGACGGCGTCGTAGGTGGGGAGCACGCCGATGAGGAAGGTGGCGACGCCCACGAGCATGAGCGTGATCACGAGCACCTTCTTGCGGCCGATCTTGTCGCCGAGTCGGCCGAAGACGATGCCGCCCACGGGGCGCGAGAGGTAGCCGACCGCGTAGGTCGAGAAGGCCAGGAGGGCGCCCGTCAGCGGGTCGCTCTCGGGGAAGAACAGCGCCGGAAAGACGACGGCCGCGGCCGCGGAGTAGACGGCGAAGTCGTACCACTCCAGAGCGGTGCCGGTGAGGCTGGCGGTGTAGGCCTTGGCGAGTGAGCGTTTGTGCTCTCGGCCGTGCAGCGCTCCGTGTCGAACGTTCGTCATGAGGGTCCCATCTGGTGTCGGCGAACCGCGTCGGTGCGTTTCCGTTCCCCTCATACTTGCTGTATACACGACGTATACGCAACCGATACGGCGAGATTTTCTCTCGTCGTAACACCGAGAAGAGGCGACGTGAGCATTCTGGAGTTCGAGATCATCGGCGAGGACACCCTCGTCACCGTCGACGTGCAGCACCTGTACAACGCCGGGTACGCCGGTCGTGACCAGGCCGCCGTGCGGCACCACATCGACGAACTCGCGGAGCTCGGGGTGCCCGCGCCGACGACGATCCCGTCGCTGTACCCGGTGTCGTCCTACCTCGCCCGGCAAGGCGACCTGGTCGAGGCTCAGCACGAGCGCACCTCGGGCGAGGCCGAGTGGGGCATCGTCATCGCGGGTCCCGCGGCCGACGACGTGCTGCTGACCGTGGCCTGCGACCACACCGACCGCGCCCTCGAGGTGCACGGTGTGGCGTGGAGCAAGAACGCCGGTCCCGACGTGCTCGGGCGTCGGGCATGGCGCCTGTCGTCGCTGGGCGGGCGCGCCGACGATCTGCGCCTGCGAGCCTGGGTGGGTACCGAGCGCACCCTCATTCAGGACGGCCGCGTGGGCGAACTGCTGTCGCCGCAGTACTGGCTCGACGTGCTCGCCGAGCGCGGTGAGCGGCAGGCGGGTGTCGCCCTCATCTCGGGCACCATCCCGATGATCGCCGGCGTCGACCAGTTCACCGACCGCTGGGAGGTCGAGCTGCTCGATGAGACCACCGGGGAGTCCAGCGTCGTCCGCTACGACGTCGAACGGATGCCGACGCCGATCGGCTGATCCCCACCGGCGACCGCGTCGGGCGGAACCCCGGGACGCGGGGACTCTCCGCGCGACGGGGGTTGCCGCAGTTCGTCGCTTCGGGGGTGCCGGAGGCGACAGATCGTGGCAATCGGTGGACGGAGGAGGGGTGGATGCCGGGAGTCAGGCCGAGGGCCCGAGTCCTGGCATCCGGGATCGCTCAGTCGGACGACGTGAGAGCCGCGCCGTTCCCGTTGCGCTCGATGTCGTCACACGAGGGGCGGGGCCGGAGCCAGACGCAACGCCCCGGATGCCGTGACCTCGAGCCGCACGGCATCCAGGCCGTCCACGACGAGGTCGGCGGTCAGCTCCTCATCGGCCGTGGTGCCGGTCAGCGCCAGCACCGCGCACCCCGCGGCCCGTGCTGCGGCGATGCCGGCCGGGGCGTCCTCGACGACGAGGCAGCGTGACGGGTCGACGCCGAGGCGGGCGGCGGCGGTGAGGAACGGCTCCGGGTGCGGCTTGCCGTTGACGACGTCGTCGACCGTGACGAACACCGCGGGCTGCGCGTAGCCGGCCGCAGCGAGGCGAGCCGTCGCGATCGGCACCGACCCCGACGTCACGATTGCTCGACGTTCGGCGGGCACCGAGGCGAAGAACTCCGCGGCGCCGCGGATCGGCCGCAGGCCCACGGCATCCGTCACCTCGAGATCGGTGACGTGCGCGATCGCCTCGGCGTGCCGGTCGGAGGGCAGCAGATGCCCCACGAGCGTGCGCGCGGGCTGTCCGTGATTGGCGTGCAGGGCCTCCATCGACACCTCGAAGTGCTCGGCGAACCGGCGCCAGGAGCGGACGACGGATGCCGTGGAGTCGACCAGTGTCCCGTCGAGGTCGAAGAGCACGGCGTCGAACTCGCGGGTAAAGATGTCTGCGCTCGTGTCGACCGGCCGGCGGAGCCCGAGCGCAGGGAGCACCCGGGCCAGCTGCTGCGCGGTCGAGAGTTCCGCATCCACGGTGATCACCGGGATCGCGGGTGCGACGGGCGCGGTTTCGGGGCGGTGCGCGTCACGGGACGCTCCCCGGGAGGCGCGACGGGATGCCAGCACCGCGGGGTCTCCGTCGACGTGGATGACGTGCGGCTCGGCGGGGGCGAGAGCCGCGCGCAGCGCTTCCCACTCAGCGCCGCCCGCGAGCTCCGCGGTGAAGGGGGCGACGACCACGACGCGGCCGGCCGTGGACAGTGCATCCGCCGCCGTGGCGCGAAGTGCGGCGTAGCGTCCGGCGCGGATCGCGGCGGCGTGCGGCGAGGTGAGCCAGTGGTCGCCGAGCACCCCCGCAGGCAGGGCGTCGAGCAGGGGCGTCGTGACGCTGTCGAGGTCGATCAAGGGCGCCCGGAGCCGCTCGGCGATCGCGCGGCCGAGCGTGCTCTTGCCGCTCCCGGCGGTCCCGGCGACGACGACGGCGAGCGGATCGGGAAGTTGACACGGCGACGGCATACCTCCACGATAGACGTAGCAAGTCACCGGTGTCATGCTCGAAATTCCGGGACTCGAAGAAGTTCCGGAAAGGACGGCCGCGCATGCAAGACACCGGTGACATGGCGACGGGCCCCTCGCGCCTCCACGCGGGCATCGATCTCGGCAGCACGGGCATCAAGATGCTCGTCATCGACGACGCCGGAACCGAGCTCGCCGCCGCCCAGGTGCCCACACCCTGGCGTGTGGGCGAGGGCGGAACCACCGACATCGACGCGGGCGATCTGCTCGCCGCAGTTCGCGCGCTGATCGATCTGGTGGACGCCGAGCTCGCGCCTCTGACCGCCGACCCGCTCACCTCGCTCGCCGTCGCGGGCATGGGCGAGACCGGCATCCTGATCGACGCGGACGGCGTCGCCGCCGGCCCGGGCTTCGCGTGGTTCGACCCGCGCGGGTGGGAGCAGATCGCCGCGCTCCCCGCCGTCGTGCGCGAGGAGTTCGCCGGACGCACGGGATTGCCCCTCGGCGCCCAGGTGAGCGTCGCCAAGCTCGCGTGGCTGCGCGACCAGGGCACGTCGCTCCAGGGTCTGCGTTGGCTCGACCTCCCCGAGTTCGTCGTCGCCGCCCTCGGGGGAGACGTGGCGCTCGAGCTCTCGCTCGCCTCACGCACCGGGCTCATCGACCAGGACTCCGGTGCGGCCTGGCCCGCGATGCTCGACGCGCTGGGGGTCGACGCCGACCTGTTGCCGCCGCTGCGCGGAGGCGGACTGCCCTGGGGCGTGGCATCCGACGCTCTCGGTCCCCGCGTCGCGGGTGCCGCCCTCACTGTCGCCGGCCACGATCACCTCGTCGCCGCCCAGGCCAACGGAACCCTGGATGCCGACGGCTACCACGTCTCCCTCGGCACCGCCGAGGTCCTTCTGCGCGTGCTCGACGCGCCCCTGGGCTTCGCCGCACGCCAGCGCCTCGCCGACGCGCTCATCAACGAGGTGCGCCACGTCGTGCCGGGCAAGCACGTGCTCGTCGCGGGCGTCAAGACCGGGCTCCTGCTGCGCCGCGCTCTCCACGCCGCCGGGATCAGCGATCGCGCGGGTCGCGACGCCCTCGACGACGCCGTGATGGCCCTTTCCTATGAAGGGGAACTGCCGGCCGGGGCGATCGAGGTCACCGGCGCCCGCAACGACGACGGCGTCCTGCGTCTGACCCTTCACGCCGAGGCGAGCCCCGCCGAGATCTTCGGCGCCGTGCTCCGGCACAGCAACGACGAGATCGCCCAGCTCATCGCCGCCATGGACCGCGAGGTCGCCCCCGCCACGCACTCCACCCTCACCGGCGGCTGGGCGGGCATGGCCAGCGTCCGGCGCGCCCGCGCCGAGGTGCTCCCGAATCCGTCCCTGTCCACCCGCGAGCAGGACGTCGCGTACGGAGCCGCCGACATGGCGCGGCGCCTCGTCTCGGCATCCGTCCCCTCCTGACTTCCCACCCGCCGCGCTCATCCCGACCGGACGCGCGAACAGACCCCCAGAAAAGAGAGATCATGAACGCACTCACCACGCTCGAGCGCCGCGCGCTCCAGTCGATCAGCACCCCCGACGGCCACATGCTCATCGTCGCCGCGGACCAGCGCAACGGCATGAAGGCCGCCATCAAGGACGCTCCGAACGGCTCCGACGCCATCTCGCGCGAAGAACTCGCCGAGGTGAAGGCCGACCTCGTGCGCCACCTCGCCAACCACGCCCCCGCGATCCTGCTCGACCCCGAGGTCGCGCTGCCGCAGATCGTCGACGACGGCGTGCTCGCCCGCGACACCGCCCTCGTCGTCGGTCTCGATGCCTCGGGTGCCGAGACGGTCGAGGGCCTCAAGTACACGCGCTTCGTCCCGGGGGTCACGCCGCACTCGATCCGGGAGCAGGGCGCCGACGTCGCCAAGATGCTCTGGTACACACGGCCCGACAAGCAGGATGCCGACTCCCGCGTCGCGCACGAGATCCGCGATCTGGTCGCCGCCTGCGAGGCCGAGGGCCTGCTGCTGATCGTCGAACTGCTCACCTACCAGCTCGACGACGAGAGCGACGAGGAGTACAAGGCGAAGTTCGCCGACCTCGTCGTCGACGGTGCCGCGCTCGCGGTGGCGTGCGGAGCGAAGATCCTGAAGCTGCAGTACCCCGGTTCCGCCGAGGCGAGCGCCCGCGTGACTGAGGCAGCTCAGGGCGTGCCGTGGGCCGTCCTGTCGGCCGGTGTCGACCACGAGACCTTCATCGAGCAGGTGCGCACGGCCGTCGCCAACGGCGCCTCCGGCGCGATGGCCGGCCGGTCGCTGTGGAAGGACAGCCTCTCGATCGACGCCGACCGTCGCGAGGAGCTCCTCTCGGGCCGTGCCCTGCCGCGTCTGCGCGAGCTCGCCGACGCCGTCGACGGTCGCTGATGACCCCGTCGCCCGCCCCGCATCGTGCGGCCGCTCCGCGGGTGCACGCGGTGCCGGACCGGCTCGATGCCGGGCGGGCGATAGGGTGGCGGGGCCGATCCGCCGCCCGACCCGACCCCGGAGGTGCCCTGTGACGACCATGCGCGACGTCGCCCTGCGCGCCGGGGTCAGCACCAAGACCGTGTCTCGGGTCTTCAACGACGACCCGCACGTCCTCCCCGATACCCGCGCGCTCGTCGAAGCGGCGATGCACGACCTCAACTACGTCCCCAACGCGCTCGCCACCACCTTCCGCGCCGGGCGCGCGTCCGTGATCGGCGTGGCCGTTCCCGACGTGGTCGACCCCTTCTTCGCCGCGATCGCGCGCGCCGTCGAGGACATCGCGCGCGAGCGCGGGCTCTCGACCCTGGTCACGAGTCTCGGCGACGACCCCGCAAACGAGCGTCCCGCCCTCGAGTCTCTGCTCGGGCGCCAGCTGACCGGTCTCGTGATCGCCCCGGTCGGCACCGACCACTCGTGGCTGGAACGCTGGCGCGGACACACCCCGATCGTCTTCGTCGACCGTGCTCCCTTCGGGCTGCACACCGACACCTTCACCGAGGACGACGAGGCCGGCGCTCACCTCGCCACGACCCACCTGCTCTCGCACGGGCACCGTCGCATCGCCTACATCGGCGACATGGTGCACCTCTCCACCGAGACCAAGCGCGTCGAGGGGTGGCGCCGCGCGCTGCGCGACGCCGGAGTCGATGTCGACGAGCGCCTCGTCGCCTCGGGTGTCTCCGACCGCGAGTCCGCGGCATCCGCCCTCGAACGACTCCGCGGAATCGTCGACCCGCCCACGGCGCTGTTCTCGGCGAACGCGCGGTCGTCGATGGCTCTCGCGCACGTCCTGCGGGGTCGGCCGATGCCGTACGTCGGCTTCGGCGACTTCCCCATGGCCGACACCCTGACGCCGTCCGTGACCGTGATCGATCAGGACCCGCGCCGCATCGGCGCGCTCGCCGCCGAACGGGTGTTCGCGCGACTGCAGCCCGAGACCGGGGTCGACCTCGACGAGGTCACCGTGATCGATGTGTCGCTCGTCGAGCGGGAGTCCTGCGGCCTCTGACGGCGGCTCGTCGTGCGTGACGGGGGTCCGCTGTGCACATCCGTGCGCTCAGGCCGTGCATGGCGCTCTGGCGGGGTGGTGGTGTCGCTCAGACGAGGGGCGTTTGGGTGCCGCATGGCGTCGCCCCGAGCAGGGGCGTTCGGATGCCGTGCGGCACCGCCCTGAGTTGGCGCGCTCGAGTGCCGCGTGGCGCCGCTCAGACCAGGGGCGCTCGGGTGCCGCGTGACGTCGCCCTGAGGAGGGGCGCTCGACCAGGGGCGGATGCCGTGTGGCAGCGCCCTGAGGTGGCCCGACCGGGTGCCGCGCGGCGCCGCCCCGACCAGGGACGCTCGGGTGCCGCGTGGCGTCGCCAGGAGTAGGGCCCGCTCGGGTGCCGCGCGGCGCCGTCCCGACCAGTCGCGCTCCGGCGGGAGGGACGAGCCTCAGGCGCCGATGACCCGAGCGATCGCGCCCCGCGCGCCGTGGGTGGCCAGCGACGCGCGCGCCTCACGATAGGCCTCGCGCAGGCGCGGGTTCTGCCCCAGGTCGCCGAACACCGGCGCGTAGTCGAGCAGGGCCACCGGGTCGTCGGCGACGATCGCGCGCAGCTCTTCGAGGCGGCTGTCGACCGCGGGCGTCTCTTCGCCCGTCTCGGTCTTCCCCTCGAGGAACACGCTCCACGCGGCCAGCACGAGGGCGGCGTGATCGATGCGTCCGCCGCTCTCGAGCTGCGCACGGACGACCGGAAGCAGGAACTTCGGCAGACGGTCGGAGCCGTCGACGACCTGACGCGCGAGCGTGTCGAGGATCGCCTCGCTGCTGAAACGCGCGATGAGCTGATCGCAGTAGGCGTCGAGATCGATGCCGGGCACGGGGCGCAGGGTCGGGATGGCCTCTTCGTGCATGTAGCCCTGCAGGAACGACACGAACAGGTCGTCGGTGCACACCTCGTGGACGTAGTGTGCCCCCGACAGGATGCCGAGGTAGCTCATCGCCTGGTGCGACGCGTTGAGCAGCCGCAGCTTCATGAGCTCGTAGGGCTCGACGTCGTCGACGAGTTGCACGCCGACCTCGTCGAACGGTGGACGGCCGGCCGGGAACGCGTCTTCGAGCACCCATTGCTCGAACGACTCCGCGCGGACGGGCCAGCGGTCCCGGATGCCGAACTCCTCGGCGATCGCGGCACGCGTGTCGTCGGTGGTGACCGGGGTGATGCGGTCGACCATCGAGTTGGGGAACGAGACGTTCTCCGCGACCCAGCGTGCGAGTTCGGGGTCGCGGCGCTCGGCGAAGCCGAGGAGCGCCGCACGGGCCACGTGACCATTGCCCTGGATGTTGTCGCACGACATGACCGTGAACGCCGGGATGCCGGCATCCCGGCGTCGGCGCAGTCCCTCGGTCAGCAGGCCCATGACGCTGCGAGGGGGCAGAGCGCCGTCGAGGTCGGCGAGCGTCGCCTCGTCGCGAGGGGCGTAGGTGCCGGTGGCGTCGTCGATGCCGTAGCCGCCCTCGGTGATGGTGAGCGAGACGATCGCCGTGTCGGGGTCGGCGAGCTTGGCGACGACGGCCTCGGGGTCGTCGGGGACGAAGAGGTAGTCGACGATGGAGCCGATGACGCGGCCTGCGGAAGAGCCGTCGGGAGCGGTGGTGACGAGCGTGTAGAGGTCGTCCTGCGCGGAGAGGGCATCACGCATGGCGGCGTCGAAAGAGAGGACCCCGACGCCGCACAGGCCCCAGTCCGTATGGCCCGCCTCGAGCAGGCGGTCGAGGTACATCGCCTCGTGCGCCCGGTGGAACCCGCCGACGCCGAAGTGCACGATGCGCGACCGCACGGCCGAGCGGTCGTACGTCGGGACGGACACGTTCGCCGCGAGAGAGGGGAGGGCGGCGGCGGTGAGGTCGGTCATGCGGGGCTCCGTGTGGGTGGAAGGGGTGGGTCCGGTCCCTTCGACAGGCTCAGGGACCTTGCGTTGCGCGAGCCCGGTGGCTGAGCTCGGTCGTTGCGGGAGCCGGGTGGCTGAGCTTGTCGAAGCCTCCGGGCGGTGGGTCCGGTCCCTTCGACAGGCTCAGGGACCTTCGTTGCGCGAGCCCGGTGGCTGAGCTTGTCGAAGCCTCCGGGCGGTGGGTCCGGTCCCTTCGACAGGCTCAGGGAGCTTGCGTTGCGGGAGTCCGGTGGCTGAGCTTGTCGAAGCCTCCGGGCGGGAGGGGTGGATGCCGGGACCCTCCGCGTGTGCGTCGGGGTCCCGGCATCCGGGGTTGATCAGCAGCTGGACTTGTAGACCGCGTCCTTGCCGTCGCCGTTGATGTTGTCCTTGGTGAGGATGGTGAATCCGGTCTGGATCTTCTCCTCGGTGGGTTCGCCCTTCAAGGCGGCGATGGCCTGCTTGACGCCGTCTTCGCCGATGGTGGCGGGCTCCTGGGCGACGAGGGCTTGGACGGTGCCGGCTTCGAGGGCCTTGACCTGGGCGGGACCGGCGTCGAACCCGACGATCGTCACGGCGCCCTGCTTGCCGGCCTGCTGGACACCGGTGGCGGAGCCCTCGGCGGCGAAGAGGTTGGCGGCGAAGATGCCGACGATGTCGGGGTCCTTCTGCAGGGCCGCCGTCACGATCTCCGCGGCGGTGGAGGGCTCGTTGTGCGAGTACTGCACCCCGACGGAGGAGAACTTGCTGTCCTTCTTGACGGCGTCTTCGAAGCCCTGCGCGCGGGCGTCGGTGGTGGACACACCCGGGTCGGTGGAGACGACGAGGACCTTCCCGCCGTTCGGGTTGGCCTTCTGGATCGCCTCGAACGCCGCGGCTCCGCCGCCTTCGTTGTCACTGGAGATCTGCGACACCGCACCCGAGGGGTCCTCCAGGGTCGTGTCGACCAACACCACCTTGATCCCGGCGGCTTCGGCCGCCGCGATGGGCGCCTGCATGGCGGACACGTCGGTCGGCGCGATCAGCAGCGCGTCGGGCTTGGACGCGACCACGGCGTCGACGATGGGCTTTTGCAGGGTGGGGTCGAACTTCTCCGGTCCCTGGGTGGTGACGGTGGCGCCTTCGGCCTTGGCTTCGGCTTCGATGCCGCACTGCATGGAGATGTAGAACTCATCCCCGGCGACGCCCTGCACGAACGCGATCTTGTAGCCGTCTGCGCCGGCCGAGGCTCCACCGGAGGAGGCTCCGCCCGAACAGCCCGCGAGGGTCAGAGTCGCTGCGATGCCGAAGACCGTCAGTGCGGTCGCCTTGCTGTTCCACTTCATTGTGATCACCGTTTCTTGGTTCGGGTTGTGGGGTGTTGTGTGGGTGGGGAAGGGATGCCGCCGCGGCTCAGCCGCGCCGACCTCCGCTGACGAACTTGCGCCAGAGGCTCTGGGTGTTGCCGCGCATGGCGGCCGAGCGGCGGACCTGGTCGACGTAGACCGCGGCGATCAGCACCGCGCCGACGGCGACCTGCTGCCAGAAGGGCTGGACACCGGTGATGACGAAGCCGTTCTGCAGCACCGCCGGGATGAAGAGGCCCACGACCGTGCCCATGATCGTGCCGACCCCGCCGAAGAGCGAGGTGCCGCCGATCACGACCGCGGCGATGACGTTGAGGTTGGTCTGTGACTGACCGGCGATCGCTGTCGTCGAGAACTGCGAGAGCGACAGGATGCCGCCGAGCCCGGCCAGGGCACCCGAGATCGTGTAGATCTTGATCAGCTGAGCGTCGACCTTGACACCGACGCGACGGGCAGCGATCTCGCTCGACCCGACGGCCAGCGTGTACAGGCCGAATCGGGTGAAGTGCAGCACGATCGCGCCGACCACGACGACGACGAGCGCGATGACGCTGATGATCGGGACGCTACCGAACACGTTGCCGTAGCCGATCGAGACGGTCAGCACCGTGGGCACGTCGCGGATATCGACGCCGCCGGTGAGAATCTGCGCCAGCCCCAGGGCCATGCCGAGCGAGCCCAGCGTGACGATGAGCGGCGGGATCTTCGCCTTCGCGATGAGGAAGCCGTTCAGCAGCCCCCAGCACACTCCGCTGAGGATCGCGACGAGGATGCCGACGATCGCGACGCCCCAGCCCTCGCCGCCCATCGCCCGCATGACGATCGCGGCGACGACGCCGGAGAACACGAGGACCGACCCCACCGACAGGTCGATGCCGGCGGTGATGATCACGTAGGTCATGCCGACCGCGAGGACGGCGAGGATCGAGGCGTTCTGGATGATCAGGCGGAAGTTGGTCCACTGCGCGAACGAGTCGGGCGCGATGATGCTGAAGACGATGATGATCGCTAGCAGTACCAGGAGGATCTGGAACGCCTGGGTGCGCAGGACCCGGCGGACCGGGTTGATTCTCTGGTTGTCGTCGAACGTGCCGATCGCGACGGTCTCGGTGGGGGGAGTCGTGGTGCTCACTTCTGGTCGTCCTTCGTGACGGCGCCGGTCATGAGCCCGACGAGTTCTTCCATGGAGGTGTCTTTCGCGTTGATGTTCGCGACGCGGGTGCCCAGGCGCAGGACCTGGATGCGGTCGGAGACGTCGATCACGTGCGGCATCGAGTGCGAGATGAAGACCACGGCGATGCCCTTGTCACGTACCCGGCGGATGGTCTCGAGCACGTTCTTCGTCTGACGCACGCCGAGCGCGGCGGTCGGCTCGTCGAGGAAGACCACGCGCGAGGCCCAGTGCACCGCGCGGGCGATCGCGATGGCCTGGCGCTGTCCGCCCGACATCTCGCCGACGGGGGAGGTCAGGCTGCGGACCGTGGCACCCAGCTCGTCGAACGCGGCGCGCGAGGCCTTGGCCATGTCCTTGGTCTTCATGAAGCCGAGAGCACCGGCCAGCCCGGGGCGACGGATCTCCCGACCCAGGTACATGTTCTGCACCGGGTCGAGGTGGGGGGCGAGGGCGAGGTCCTGGTAGACGGTCTCGATGCCGAGCGACGACGCGACCTGCGGGTTCGACATGTCGATCGGCTTGCCGTCGAAGAGGATCTCGCCCTCGTCGACCGCGAGGTTTCCCGACAGCGCTTTCACGAGCGTGGACTTGCCCGCGCCGTTGTCGCCGATGAGCGCGGTGACCTCGCCCGGGTAGACCTCGAAATCGACGTTGTTGAGGGCGCGGACGGATCCGAACTGGCGCGACAGGCCCCGCGCCTGCAGCACCGGGGTGGTCGTGGTGGTGCTCATGAGGAAGCTCCTTCGTGATGTCCGACGACCCGGCTGGGAGCGTCGGTGACGGTGATGACGAGATCGGCGCGGTGGCGGCCCCGCTCGACGATGAGGGCGTTGGCTTCGTCGACGTCGCGGACCCAGGCGACAGCCTCTTCCCGGGGGTGGCCGTGCGAGAGGCGGCGCGCCACGAGGCGGTCGCGGCGCGCGTCGGCGTCGACGTCGAGGAACCAGGCCTCGTCGAGACGGGATGCCACGGCATCCCACCCGAGAGCGTCGTGCAGCAGGTAGTTGCCCTCGGTGATGACCAGCGGGACGTCGGCCGGGACGAGGACCGCGGAGCCGATCGACTCCTCGAGGTCGCGGTCGAAGCGCGGGGCGTACACCGCGTGGCCGGCGCGGATGCGATCGAGCAGAGCGATGTAGCCCTCGACGTCGAATGTGTCGGGGGCGCCCTTCCGGTCCCGGCGGCCGAGCCGTACGAGCTCCTCGTTCGCGAGGTGGAAGCCGTCCATGCCGACGAGAACGGCGTCGGCGCCGAGAGCGGCGAGCAACGCGTCGCTGACGGTGGACTTGCCCGCGCCCGGGGTGCCCGTGAGCCCGAGAACGCGACGCTCGCCCGAGTCGACCAGCCGGCGCGCTCGGGTGACGAGATCGTCGAGGCGCAGGGTCGCGGCGGCGGGCGTCGCGGCAGTGGGCGGGGTGTGGGTCACGGCGGTGTGGTCCTTCCGGGCGACGCCGCACGTCGGAGCGCTGCGTCTGTGGAGCGTGTCCGGCGGGGATGGCCGCCGGTCGAACTCCGGTTACGGTAAGCCCGCCATGTCACCGGTGTCAACACCCGTGATCAATTCGTCATGACACCGAAGTCATCCGCGTGATTCTGTGGTTATCATGGGCCGCGACGACACCGCCGTCGTCCTTGCCTCCAGGACCCGCGAAAGAGCCCTCCCATGACCGAACTCACCGACCGCACCATCCTCGTCACCGGCGCCGGTGGCGGTATCGGCGGCGCGACCGTGCGCCACCTCGTCGCGGCGGGCGCCACCGTGCTCGCGGCCGGCCGCACGGCCGACAGCGTCGCCGCGATCGCCGCCGAGACCGGCGCCGAGCCCGTCGTGTTCGACCTCGAGTCCGAGGACGAGATCCGCACGGCCATCGAGGGCCGCGACATCTACGGCGTCGTGAACTGCGGTGGGTGGGGCGGCGAGATCGCCACCCCCATGGAGACCGACATCGATGTCTTCGACAAGGTCATGAGCATCAACGCGCGCGGTTCGCTGTTGGTGACCAAGTACGCGTCGCGCGAGATGATCCGCGTCGGCAAGGGCGGCGCGATCGTCAACGTCTCGAGCCAGGCCAGCCTCGTCGCCCTCACCGGGCACATCTCGTACGGCTCGTCGAAAGCCGCGCTCGACAACATCACGCGCGTCTCGGCCCTCGAACTGGGCGGCTACGGCATCCGCGTCAACAGCGTCAACCCGACCGTCGTCATGACGCCGATGTCGGCCTGGTACTGGGGGCGCCCCGACATCGAGGGCCCCTTCCTCGAGGCGATGCCGCTGCACAAGTGGGCGACCGAAGACGACATCGCCGCCCCGATCGTCTTCCTTCTCAGCGACGGCGCCGCCATGATCTCGGGCGTCTCGCTCCCCATCGACGGCGGCTACTCCAGCCGCTGAACGGATGCCACTCCGGCGGCGGCGCGGTGGGCGTCGCCGCCGGGGTGGTGGCATCCCGCGCCTGTCCGCGGGCGACGCGCCCCGGTTGTGGGCGACGCGCCCCGGTTGCGGGCGACGCGCCCCGGTTGCGGGCGTCGCGCCCCGGTCGTGGGTGTCGGTCAGGCGCGCTCCCGCCCCGCGCAGCACCCACCCCACCCGCATAAACGCGATCCGCGCACAGAAACGCGAGCACAGCGTGTTTCTGTGCGCCGATCGCGTTTATGGGCGGCGAAGTCGTGACCGCATTCCCACCCCGGGCAAAGCGGGCGGTGCCAGGATCGATGTATGGACCTCTCCGGCATCCCGATCACGACCATCCGCGGCGAGCAGACGACCTTCGGCGGTCTCACCGACGGCAAGGCGGCGCTCGTCGTCAACGTCGCTTCGCGGTGCGGTCTCGCGCCGCAGTACGAGGCGCTCGAGGCGCTGCACAAGAAGTACGCGGACCGCGGGTTCACGGTCATCGGCTTCCCGAGCAACCAGTTCCTGCAGGAGCTGAGCGACGAAGAGAAGATCGCGGAGTACTGCTCGGCGACGTGGGGTGTGACCTTCCCGATGTCGGAGAAGGTCAAGGTCAACGGGCGCCACGCGCACCCGCTCTACCAGGAGCTCACGCAGACCCCGGATGCCGAGGGCAAGAAGGGCCGCATCTCGTGGAACTTCGAGAAGTTCGTCGTCGCGCCCGACGGTCGCGTGACTCGTTTCAGCCCGCGCACGCTGCCGGACGCCCCCGAGGTCATCGCCGCGATCGAGGACGCGCTGCCGAACTGACGCGCTGCGCCACGCGCGCCCCCCGCGCCACCCGCGCCCGCCGCGTCGCGCTGCGCACCCGCGCTGCGCTGCGCCGCGCGACATCGGTGACTGTCCAAGACACGCCGTAACGGGGCGAAGCGTTGCGGCGTGTTCTGGACACTCAACGTGAATGCGCGGGTCGGTAATCTGAGCGCCATGACCGATGCCGTCGTCCTCGTCTCCGGCGGTGCCGCCGTCACCCCGTACACCGACACCGAGCACGCCGCGGCGTCGGGTCTGGCCGCGGGCAACACGATGACCGCGCTCCGCGCGCACTTCCTCGCCCGTGGCATCCGCGTCTTCACCGCGCCGGCGCGGATCGGGGCGGGGGAGGTGCGGGAGGATGCCGGGTGGCAGGGCTTCGCCGACGTGCCGGTCGTGCTGCCCGCCGAGGTGACGATCAACGCGGTCGGTCGCGTCGACGACGCGGGCGTGGCACTCGCCGGGTTCCTTCGTCATCTCGCCGCCACGGAGGGTGTGGGCAGCGTCGACCTCGTCGGGCACTCGATGGGCGGGCTGTTCTCGCGCGCCGCGATCCGCGAGCTCGCCAGCGACGGCCCGCGGGTCGAGCGTCTCGTCACGCTCGGCACCCCGTGGGACGGTTCGGTCCTCGGCGACCTGCTCGACGATGAGATCACCGAGGCCGACGCGCACGGTGACCCCGCGACGCTGCAGATCTTCGCCGAGGTGCGGCCCTACGCGGATGCCAACTCGCAGGGCGCCGCAGCGGAGGTCTCCCGCCGGTTCCTGCGCGGCTGGAACGACGCGCAGGCGGGGGTGCTCGACGGCATCCCGGTGACCGCGATCGGCGCGGGGTACTTCTCGGCGGCGACCGAGCCGGTGCAGCTCTGGCCGCACGACGGACTCGTCTCGCTCACGAGCGGTCGGGCCGACGAGGTGCCGGCCGCGGTGCTCCCCGAGGTCGAGCGGCATTCGTTCCCCGATCACGTGCACAGCATCTTCCTCGCCGAGGGCTTCGGTCTGCCGTGGGAGCGTGCGCTGACGTGGGATCCGGCGGTGTTCGCGGTCGTGGACGCGGCGCTCGGGCGCTGAGGCGGGCGCGTCAGAGTGTCGGAGCGACGAATTCGTGCGCGAGGTCGCTCACGGCGGCGATGTGGTCGAAGTCGTGGTCGGCGCTGAGAATGGTCGCGTCGTTGGCGATCGCGTACGCGGCGATCAGGATGTCCACCGCACCCGCAACGCGCACGAGTCCGGCGTTCCAGAGAGCGGATTGGATGCCGACGGCGAGTGACTCGTCGGGAGCGCGCTCCAGGGGAAAACCCAGCGATATCTGCTCGAGGTAGTGCGCATGCTCCTCGGGCGAACGGGCGCTGTGGCAGAACTCCAGCACCTGGGGTGGGCACGTGACGAAGAGGTCCGACGGGGACCGCGCGATCCTGTCGAGCCGCGTTCGAATGGCGGGGTCGCCCGAAGCCAAGCGTGCCCAGACCGAGTTGTCGACCAGGTAGTCCGTCACGGGGTCGGAGTGGTGACGGGGGAATCCAGTTCGGCTTCGAGGTCGGTGAGCCCGGCGATTCCGGCGATCATCGCGTCTTTCTGCTTCGACGCGATGAGCCGACGCAGGGCGAGGTCGAGCACCGCGCGGTTGGACGGCTCGCCGGTTACGAGACGCGCGCGTTCGAGAAGTCGTGGATCGAGATCGACGCTGGTGACTGCCATGGGTGGCTCCTCTCGATATATAAGTCAGTATATGCCGAGGTGGGCCTTCGGGGCTGGACGCCGTGGCATCCGGGGTATATGTTGTGAGCACCAACAAACCCGCCGTGCGTCACCGCGCACTCGTGCGTCTCCATGCGAAGGAGCAGGAATGCCCACCCCCACCCGCGATGACAAGTTCTCGTTCGGACTCTGGACGATCGGCTACAACGGTGCCGACCCGTTCGGTGGCCCGACTCGCCCGGCACTCGACGTCGTGCACGCGGTCGAGAAGCTGTCCGAGCTCGGCGCCTACGGACTGACGTTCCACGACGACGACCTGTTCGCCTTCGGATCCACGGATGCCGAGCGCCAGACGCAGATCGATCGCCTGAAGGGCGCTCTCGCCGACACCGGCGTGATCGTGCCGATGGTGACGACCAACCTCTTCTCGGCCCCCGTCTTCAAGGACGGCGGCTTCACGTCGAACGATCGCCAGGTGCGCCGCTTCGCGCTCCGCAAGGTGCTGCGCAACCTCGACCTCGCCGCCGAGCTCGGCGCCAAGACGTTCGTCATGTGGGGCGGCCGCGAGGGCGCCGAGTACGACTCCGCGAAGGACATCCGCCAGGCGCTCGAGCGCTACCGCGAGGCCGTGAACCTGCTCGGCGACTACGTCACCGACAAGGGCTACGACATCCGCTTCGCGATCGAGCCCAAGCCGAACGAGCCGCGCGGAGACATCCTGCTGCCGACCCTCGGCCACGCGCTGGCGTTCATCGACTCGCTCGAGCGCCCCGAGCTCGTGGGCCTCAACCCCGAGGTCGGCCACGAGCAGATGGCGGGCCTGAACTTCGCCGCCGGCATTGCCCAGGCGCTCTACCACGGCAAGCTCTACCACATCGACCTCAACGGTCAGCGCGGCATCAAGTACGACCAGGACCTCGTCTTCGGTCACGGCGACCTGCACAACGCCTTCGCTCTCGTCGACCTGCTCGAGAACGGCGGCCCCGGCGGCGTTCCCGCGTACGACGGCCCGCGCCACTTCGACTACAAGCCCTCGCGTACCGAGGACGAGACGGGCGTCTGGGACTCGGTCTCGGCCAACATGAACACCTACCTGCTGCTGAAGGAGCGCGCCGCGGCCTTCCGCGCCGACCCCGAGGTGCAGGAGGCCCTCGAGGCCGCCAAGGTGCTCGAGCTCGCGCAGCCGACGCTCAATGAGGGCGAGTCGTACGACGATCTGCTGGCCGACCGCTCGGCGTACGAGGACTTCGACACCGACGTGTACCTCGGCGGCAAGGGCTTCGGCTTCGTCCGCCTGCAGCAGCTCGCCACCGAGCACCTGCTCGGCGCGCGCTGATCCGCGTGGGGCCCGGATGCCACGGCATCCGGGCCCTTCTTTCCGTCGAGTGTCCAAGACACGCCGCATCGCCCCCGCGTGAAACGGCGTGTCTTGGACACTGAACGGGATGCCGCACCGGTGCGGCGCGAACAGAGGGAGTGAGCATGGCGCTCGTCATGGGAGTCGATTCGTCGACGCAGTCGTGCAAGGTCGTCGTCGTCGACGCCGAGACCGGGCGCGTGGTGCGCGAGGGGCGTGCGTCGCATCCTGCGGGGACGTCGGTCGATCCCGAGGCGTGGTGGGTCGCGTTGCAGGATGCCATCGGCCAGGCCGGCGGCCTCGACGACGTCGCGGCGGTCTCGATCGCGGGTCAGCAGCACGGCATGGTCGTGCTCGACGCGGGCGGCGCGGTCATCCGCGACGCGCTGCTGTGGAACGACACCCGCTCGGCGCAGGCGGCGCGTGACCTCATCGACGAGGTCGGTGCGGCCGAGTACGCCGAACGCACCGGCGCGGTGCCGGTCGCCTCGTTCACCGGGACGAAGCTGCGCTGGCTGCGTGACGCCGAGCCCGAGAACGCCGCGCGCGTGGCCGCGGTCGCGCTGCCGCACGACTGGCTGACGTGGCGTCTGCGCGGCTTCGGCCCCGGCAACGCCGTGCTCGAGGAGCTCGTCACCGACCGTTCCGATGCCTCGGGCACCGCGTACTGGGGAGCGGACGGCTACGACCTCGACCTCTTCACCCGCGCGCTGGGCCACGAGGCGGTGCTGCCGCGCGTGCTCGGGCCGTGGGAGAGCGCGGGCGCGCTCGACGGTGGCGCTCTCGTCGGCCCCGGGGCCGGCGACAACGCCGGTGCGGCCCTCGGGCTCGGCGCCGGGGTGGGCGACGTCGTCGTGTCGCTCGGCACCTCGGGAACGGTCTTCGCGGTCGCCGACGCCCCGACCCGTGACACCACCGGCACGGTGGCCGGGTTCGCCGACGCGACGGGCAAGTTCCTCCCGCTCGTTGCGACGCTCAACGCTGCGCGCGTTCTCGACGCGTTCGCGGGCCTGCTGGGCGTCTCGCACGACGAACTCGGCGCCCTCGCTCTCGAGGCCGAGCCCGGCGCCGGTGGCGTCGTGCTCGTGCCGTGGTTCGAGGGGGAGCGCACCCCCAACCTGCCCCACGCGCAAGCGTCGCTGACGGGTCTGACCCTGGCATCCACGAACCGGTCGAACTTCGCCCGCGCGGCGATCGAGGGCATGCTCAGCGGCCTCGCCGTGGGGCTCGAGGCGATCCAGGCGCAGGGCGTCGAGGTCCGTCGCGTGCTGCTCATCGGCGGTGCCGCCGCCAACGAGGGCGTCGCGCGGATCGCGGCGCAGGTGTTCGACGCCGAGATCGTCGTGCCCGCGGCCGGTGAGTACGTCGCGCTCGGCGCGGCACGGCAGGCGGCGGGGGTTCTCGCCGGCGGCCCGGTCGACTGGACCGTGGCGACAACCCGCGCGGTCGACGCCGATCACCGGCCCGAGATCCGC
This sequence comes from Microbacterium sp. NPDC086615, assembly GCF_040686055.1. NCBI lineage: Bacteria > Bacillati > Actinomycetota > Actinomycetes > Micrococcales > Microbacteriaceae > Microbacterium > Microbacterium sp. NPDC086615. The sequence continues at coordinate 34,152 of NZ_JBFBJJ010000014.1, read as the reverse complement.
GAGCGTTACGACGTGGTGGCGGCACTGCGCGCGCAGGAGTGATCCGTCGCGTCAACGGGCTGGTCGCGTCGCGCCTCGATCCGTAGCGTCGCGCCATGCCGTTGATCCGTCTGGACGCCCCGACCTTCCACCGTGAGATCGAGGTCGATGTTGCCGCCGACCTCGTCGAGGCCGAGGGGATGACCTGGGCGCGCGAAGGGGAGATCGAGGGTGTGCCGCGTTACGTCCCGGCCGCCGCGGGCTGACTCGTCGGCGTTCGGATCTCGGCATCAAGCGGCTGCACCCTCGCGTACGACGGTTGCCGTGCCGCCCGCACCCACGCGGGCCACCGCGCGCCCGGGATCGGGCGTCGCACGGCGTCGAACCGCAGGCCGTGGTCGTCCTGGTCGGGGTCGAGGCGCAGGACGAGTCGAGCGAACGGATGCCATGGGCCCGCCGGCGTGGCGTGCCCGAGCGTGAGGACCCACGGCGTGTCGTCCGCCCCGTCGAGCTCACGCGGATCCGTCGCGGGCGGTCGCCCCGACGCGGTGCGGGCCACGAGCAGGACGGCGCCGCGCGTGCCGCGGAACGGCAGGAGCGATCCCAGGCGCGCACGCTCGGCACGGCGGTGGGGCAGCAGCAGGAAGCGCGCGGGGACGTTCCACCCGGCGGACGCGAGTTCGACATCAGCGACGGGCGAGGCCGGGCCCGTCTTGTCGTTCATCGGCGAGGCAGCGCCCGGTTGCCGTCCGGGGGCTTCCCCGCGCAGAGTCCCCGCCGTCCCCCGATCCCACTCCGCGAGATCCACCCGCACCGCGAGCCCGATGATGTCGGGCAGCGGCGCGGGCAGCCCGAGCGACCGCGACACCCGCGCGATGGCCGGCACCGGCCCCGGCGGCGCGTGGTCGATGAAGGTGACGCCGGCGGACTCGGCATCCGGAATCCAGCGCATCTCACCGCGGAGCACGACTCCGCGGCTGTGGATGGGGCGCGGCGGGCGGAGCCGTTGCAGCAGGCTGAAGCCGTTCGCGAGCAGCGCCCCGAGCGTGCGCGCGACGGGGGAGTGGTGCAACGGCGGGATGCCGGTCGGCTCGGTCATGCTCCCAGGGCACAACGAAGACCCGCGGACGACCGAGGGGGTTGCGCGCCGCTACTGTGAGGGACCATGAGCGGCGACGGCGGAGGCAAGCGCATCGGGATGCGCGAGGTCGCCGAGGCAGCCGGGGTCTCGCCGCAGACCGTCTCTCGCGTGTTGAACGACTATCCGGGCATTCGAGATGCCACGCGCGAGCGCGTGCTCACCGCCGTCGCGGCGCTGGATTACCGCGTGAACAACGCCGCGCGGGCGCTCGGCACGAGTCTCACCCGGACCGTCGGCGTCGTGGCATCCGATGCCGTTCTGCATGGACCGTCGGCCGGTATCGCCGCTCTCGAGCGGGCGGCGCGGGCGCGGGGCCGGTGGATCTCGACCGCGTACACCGACTCGGACGACCCCGCCGACATCGACGCCGCCGTGCGCCACCTGCTCGACCAGGGGGTCGACGGGATCGTGCTCGTCGCGGCTCACGGAGCAACTCCTCTCGAGGGGTACGACGTGCCGCTCGTGCCGTTGTACGGCGAGTCGGGGATTCGCCAGCGCGACGCGGCCGCCCTCGTCGTGGATCATCTCGCGGACCTCGGACATCGCCGCATCGTCGAGGTCGCCGGCCCGCCGGACTGGCGCGAAGCCCTGGCGCGCACGGCGGGTGTCGCCGATGCCTTGGCCCGGCGCGGGCTCGCGCGGGAGGGGCGCGTCGAGGGGGACTGGAGTGCCGGCTCCGGTGCGGCCGTCGCCGACGCGGTGGCCGCGCACGTGCGCCGCGGTGCCACCGCGGTGGCGGTCGCCAACGACCAGATGGCACTCGGGCTCATGGCGGGGCTCGCCGCCCGTGGGATCACGGTTCCGGCCGACGTCTCGGTCGCCGGCTTCGACGACAACCCGGATGCCGCCTTCTACACGCCCGCGCTCACCACGGTGCGCCTCGACGTCGAGGGCGAGGCGGCGGAGGCGGTGGCGCGGGTGTTGGGCGACGAGCCGACGGCTCCCGCGCAGCCGGTGCTGGTGCCGCGCGCGTCGACCGCCGCGCCGCGCTGACGCCCCGCGAGGGTGCCGCGTCGGCGGCGGCCCCGCGCTGCTGCCCCGCGGCTGCCGCCGGGTCGGCGGCGGGCACAAGTCCGGCGATCCGGCTCAGCCGTCGGGGAGGTGGCATCCCGGGGTCTGTTCTGCAGGAGTTGTGCGGGTGTGCGCGGCACCCCGGGTCGGCGCATCCCGTGCGAAACTCCGGAGATTCGGCACCGTTCGCCGACGTGCCCCGCGGAAAGCCGCACGTCCGTCGGCCCGCCCGCTCGAAATCTCCGGAGCCCGGCACGCGCGCGACCGCGGGCAGTGGCATCCGCCTCTCGCCATCCCGCGATGTTACCGGTAACATGACTCGGGAACCCGCCACCGAGAGAGTCGAAGGAGACCCGCGTGTCCGCTGCCGCCCCGTTCGCCCCCGAGGTGCAGGAGGCGATCGACGCCGTCCGCGCCGACGTCGCGAAGCTGCACGCCGAGCTCGTGCGCTACAACCTCATCGTCTGGACCGGCGGCAACGTCTCGGGTCGCGTGCCCGGCGCCGACCTGTTCGTCATCAAGCCTTCGGGCGTCTCGTACGACGACCTGGCGCCCGAGAACATGATCCTCTGCGACCTCGACGGCAATGCGATCCCCGGCACCCCGGGCTCCGAGCGCAGTCCCTCCAGCGACACCGCCGCGCACGCGTACGTGTACCGCAACATGGCCGAGGTCGGCGGGGTCGTGCACACGCACTCGACCTACGGTGTCGCCTGGGCGGCCCGGGGCGAGGAGATCCCCTGCGTCATCACGGCCATGGCCGACGAGTTCGGCGGCCCCATCCCCGTCGGCCCGTTCGCGATCATCGGCGACGACTCGATCGGCCGCGGCATCGTCGAGACCCTGCGCGGCCACCGCTCGCGCGGCGTGATCATGCAGAACCACGGCCCGTTCACGATCGGGGCGACGGCGAAGGATGCCGTGAAGGCCGCCGTCATGCTAGAAGACGTCGCCCGCACCGTGCACATCGCGCGCGAGGCTGGCCCCCTCATCCCGATCCCCCAGGACAAGATCGACGCCCTCTACAACCGCTACCAGAACGTCTACGGACAGAGCACGGACGACCGCCGATGAACGCCGAACTCACCGCCCTCATCGAGCAGGGCCGCGCCTCGCTGGGCATCGAGCTCGGCTCGACCCGCATCAAGGCGTGCCTCATCGGCCCCGACGCCGAGGTGCTCGCGACCGGTTCCCACGAGTGGGAAAACGTCTACGCCGACAAGCTCTGGACCTACTCTCTGGATGCCGTGTGGTCGGGCCTCCGGGCTGCCTACGCCGAGCTGGTGCAGAACGTGCAGCAGCGGTACGGCGTCATTCCCGAGCGCTACGCGGCGATGGGGGTCTCGGCGATGATGCACGGCTACCTCGCGTTCGACGCCGACGGCGAGATGCTCGCGCCCTTCCGAACGTGGCGCAACACGAACACCGGTGTCGCAGCCAGCGAGCTCACCGAGCTGCTGGGTGTGAACATCCCGCTCCGGTGGTCGATCGCGCACCTGCACCAGGCGGTCGTCGATGCCGAACCGCACGTGCCCGAGATCCGCTTCCTCACCACGCTCGCCGGGTACGTCCACTGGAAGCTCACGGGCGAGAAGGTGCTCGGTGTGGGGGATGCCTCGGGCATGTTCCCGATCGACTCCGCCACGCGTGACTACGACGCCGAGCTGGTCGCCCGCTACGACGCACTCGCCGCCGGTCGCGTCCCGGCGCTGAACGATCTGCTGCCGCGCGTGCTCGTGGCGGGAACGGCGGCGGGGAACCTCACCGACGACGGGGCACAGCTCCTCGACCCGACCGGAACCCTGCGCCCTGGCATCCCGTTCGCTCCTCCCGAGGGAGATGCCGGCACCGGCATGGTCGCCACAGGCGCCGTCGCTCCCCGCACGGGCAACGTCAGCGCCGGCACGAGCATCTTCGCGATGGTCGTGCTGGAGCGCCCGCTCGACGAGGTGCACCACGAACTTGACCTCGTCACGACTCCTTCGGGCGACGCGGTCGCGATGGTGCACTGCAACAACGGCGCGAGCGAGCTGGCCGCGTGGGCGAACATGTTCACCGCCTTCTCAGCCGCGGCCGGCGTGCCGCAGACCCCGGATGCCACCTACGCGGTGCTCTTCTCCGCCGCGCTCGAGGGTGAGCCCGACGCCGGTGGGCTGCTGGCCTACAACCACCTCGCCGGAGAGCCCATCGCGGGTCTCGACGAAGGACGCCCCCTCGTCGTCCGCACGCCTGACAGCCGCCTGACCCTGCCGAACTTCATGCGCGCGCAGCTGTACGGCGTCTTCGGGACGCTCGCGCTCGGCATGGCGGTGCTGCACGCCGAGGGCGTTGGCCTCGACAAGATGTATGCCCACGGCGGCATGTTCCGCACCGCGGGGGTCGCGCAGCGCTTCCTCGCGGCGGCGCTCGACGCTCCCGTCGCGGTCGCCGAGACGGCGTCCGAGGGCGGCGCGTGGGGCATGGCCGTGCTCGCGGCCTACGTCGCCGACGGCGCGGGCCGCGACCTCGATACCTACCTGGCCGAGGTGGTCTTCGCCGACGCACCCATCACCACCGCCGACCCCGACCCGACGGACGTCGCCGGATTCTCGGCCTACCTCGACCGTTACCGCGCGGGCCTCGCCGTCGAGGCCGCCGCCGCGGCATCCCTCTGAACACTCGAAAAGGAACAGCAATGACCCGCACGAAGCTCAAGAACGACCTCGACGGCTACGAGGTCTGGTTCGTCACCGGCAGCCAGAACCTCTACGGCGAAGAGACCCTGAAGCAGGTCGCCGAGCAGTCGCAGGCCGTCGTCGAGGGGCTGAACGGCCTCCCGGTGAAGGTCGTCTGGAAGCCCGTGCTGAAGGACTCCGACAGCATCCGCCGCATGGCGCTCGAGATCAACGGCCGCGATGACGTCATCGGCGTGATCGCGTGGATGCACACCTTCAGCCCTGCGAAGATGTGGATCTCCGGCCTCGACGCCCTGCAGAAGCCGCTCCTCCACCTGCACACGCAGGCGAACGTCGAGCTGCCGTGGAACGACATCGACTTCGACTTCATGAACCTCAACCAGGCCGCCCACGGCGACCGCGAGTTCGGGTACATCCAGACGCGCCTCGGCGTTTCGCGGAAGACCGTCGTCGGCCACGTGTCGAACCCGGCCGTGCGCCAGCGGATCGAGGACTGGGAGCGCGCCGCCGCCGGCTGGACCGCCGCCCGCACCCTCAAGCTCGCGCGTTTCGGCGACAACATGCGCTTCGTCGCGGTCACCGAGGGCGACAAGACCGAGGCCGAGCTGCGCTTCGGCGTGCAGGTCAACACGTGGGGCGTCAACGAGCTCGTCGAGGCCGTCGAGAAGGCATCGGATGCCGACATCGACGCGCTCGTGCAGGAGTACGTCGACAGCTACGACGTCGTGGACGAGCTGCTCCCCGGCGGCGCACGCCACCAGTCGCTGCGCGACGGCGCCGCGATCGAGCTGGGCCTGCGCTCTTTCCTCGAGGAGGGCGGCTTCGGCGCCTTCACGACGTCGTTCGAAGACCTCGGCGCGCTGAAGCAGCTGCCCGGTCTCGCGGTGCAGCGCCTCATGGCCGAGGGCTACGGCTTCGGCGCCGAGGGTGACTGGAAGACGGCGATCCTCGTGCGCGTCGCGAACGTCATGGGCGCCGGCCTCCCCGGCGGCGCGTCGCTCATGGAGGACTACACGTACGACCTCGTCCCCGGCTCCGAGCGCATCCTCGGCGCCCACATGCTCGAGGTCTCGCCCTCGCTCACCACGAAGAAGCCGCGCCTCGAGATCCACGAGCTCGGCATCGGCGGCAAGGACGACCCGGTGCGCCTGGTCTTCACCGCCGACCCCGGCCCCGCGCTCGTGGTCGCGATGAGCGACATGCGCGATCGCTTCCGCCTCGTGGCGAACGTCGTCGAGAACGTCGACGCCCCCGACCTGCCGAAGCTCCCCGTCGGGCGCGCCGTGTGGAAGCCCGCCCCCGACTTCGCGACCTCGGCCGGCTGCTGGCTCGCCGCGGGAGCCGCGCACCACACCGTCATGACGACGGCCGTGGGTATCGAGGTGTTCCGCGACTTCGCTGAGATCGCCAAGACCGAGCTCGTCGTCATCGACGAGGACACGACGGTCCGCGGTTTCCAGAGCGAGCTGCGCTGGAACCAGGCGTACTACCGCCTGGCCCAGGGCTTGTAAGACCCCGCCGTCCCCGGTTCCTTCGATGATCCGGGGGCGGTGCGGCACTCGCGCGTCTCGCTCTCTCGGGGCGCGTGCCGCGCACCGGCTCGGCAGGTGTGCGGATCGTGCCCCGGAACCGCCGCAGCGGTGGGCTGCGGCGGTTCCGGGGCATTTCTCGTGTGCTCGCCGAGATGTCGCGCGCGCGGCGAGGCGAGTCCCCTGCGGCTGCGTGCTCGGCCAACACCTCTCGGGACGCGGACGCCACGGCATCCGGAATCGCGGGTGATCAGTGCGGGGTGAACGAGGCCAGCGCCGCCCGGTAGGCCCGCGACTCTTCGCGGACCTCCGTCGTGACCAACAGGGCACGCGAGCCGAGCGTGCGCACGTACGGGCCGCGGCAGGCGAGGACGACGATGCGCTCGAGCCCGCGTCGCCAGGCGGGGACGAGGGCGTCGAGGTCGCGGCGCTCCGGCTGCTCCTCGAGGGGTCGAGGACGGGTGGACCGCGCTGCCTCGAAGGAGTGATCCTGCCATTGTCGGTACGAGGCGTCGTCGAACACGGCGTCGCCGAACTCATCGCGCCACGAGGGACCCATGACCTGCGAGAGCAGCGACCCGCGTTCGTCGGCGGGGAGGTCACGGCCCATCAGCCGTTCCATCGCCGCGTGATCCGTCGGCCGCCCCGCGTGCTCGATGACGTCTCTCCAGAGAACCGGCCAGACGGCCGCCCATCGCGAACGCTCCGCCGCGGTCAGCTCTCGGCCGGCTGGCGCGGGCGTGTCGGTCAGGCGCGGCGGAACGTCGCCCTCGACCTCGAGGCCATACGCCTCGCGTACCCAGAGCATCTCGTCGGCCGCGTGCGGACGGTCTTCGACGGAGATCACCATGTCGCGGGGCCACGGGTCACCGGGAACGGGGTGCGTCGACCACATCCCCTCATGGTGACAAGGGATGCGGCGCGACGGAACCCCCAGGACGGTTCGCGCAGCGTCACCTTGTGGGGTTTGGGGCGTGTTCTTCCGCTTGGGGCGCGAAACTCCCGCCCCGATCGGACGAAACGCGCCCCGAACCGGGTTACAGCCCACGAGCCAGCGTCAGTCGCGTCGAGCGACGATCGATTCGCGCCCACCGGACCGACAGTCATACCGCGGCAGAGAAGTGCTGGCAGTGTTCACGACCTCTTCATCGGCGGCAATGACGGGTCCGTGCGCCTGGTCCTTCCCGCGAGGTGCTCAGCTCTCGCGCGTGAGCACCACCTCTTCCCTCGTGATGTCGTTCGGATTGCCGATGCGGCGCAGCGGCGACGCGATCACCCAGACAACGGTCAGCACGACTCCCGCGCAGCCGATCGCGATGCCGAGCCGCGTTCCCACGAGATCGCCCAGAACACCTCCGATGCCCGCGCCGATGGCGACGACCCCGTACGAGATCCAGCGCATCGTCGCGTTCACGCGGCCGAGCAGGTGGTCGGGCGTGCGCAGCTGCCGCAGGGTGAGCGCCACGACGCTCGACAGGGATGTGCCCGCGCCGTTCACGGCGAAGACACCGATCAGGGCTGCGACGACGAGGGTGCGACCCCAGTCCGCCTCGATGACAGGCAGGGCGGCGAGCACGATCGACTCCGCGCCAGCGCAGGCGACGAGGACGGGACCAGCCCCGAACCGTCGCACACTGCGAGGAGCGAGGGCGGCGCCCATCACGGCGCCGATCGCGCCCAGACTGAACACCAATCCGAGGTGGCCCGCGGTGAGTCCCCACTCCCGCACCGCACGCACGAGGAGCAGCACCATGACCCACTGCGCGAACAGGTTGTAGATCGCCGAGAAGCCGACGAGGGCGACCAAGTATGGATCGCGACGAACGAAACGCAGCCCCTCGCGCAGCTGTGTCATCGCGCTCACCGCCGACGGATCGGGGCGCTCTTCGAGCGACCGGATGCCGAGCAGTGCGACGGCCGAGACGATGAACGTCCCCGCCTGAACGAGCAGGGCGCCCGCCGTGGTGAAGGTCTGGATGAGCCATCCTCCGACACCCGGGCCCGCGACCTCGGCGACGGAGAACGTCGCTTGGAGTCGGCTGTTCGCGCTTTCGAGGTGCTCACGCCCCACGACGCTCGGGAGGAAGGACTGGTACGCGACCTCGAACGCGACGGTGAATGCCCCGAGAAGCGCGACGAGGGTGACCAGCGCCGCGAGAGTGAGCGCACCCGCCATCGCGGCGACCACCACTGCGATCGTCAGAGAAGCGCGACAGACGTCGGACACGATGAGGATGGGACGCCGGGTGCGGCGGTCGGCGAGCACGCCGAGGGGGAGAGCGAGCAGCAGGAACGGGAGCCACCGGGCGACACCGAGCAGCCCGGCCTCGGTCGCCGAGGCGTGCAGCGTCACGACGGCGAGGAGGGGCAGAGCGAGTTCCCCGATCTGTCCCCCGACCGCCGATGCTCCGTGTGCGAGCCAGAATCTCGCGAAAGCCGGTCCGAGGCGGATCCGCGGGTTTCTTCTAATACGTGATCGGGAGGACATGCGTTAGATCATGTCCAGAGATTGGCTAATGGTGCAAGGGCCCATCACGCATTAGCCTGAGGGTATGAGCCAGACCCGCGCGGCGACGTATCCGCAGATCGGTGGGCACGCCGCCCTCGATCTGGTTGACACCGTGCACTGGCGGCTGGACCCCGCCCGGTGGATCGATACGGTGCCCACCTTCGACGCGGTCCTTGCCTGGGGAACGCAGGTCGGCGTCTTCGGTGACGCTCGCTCCGCCGCTCTCGCGGCGACGCGCGACCCCGCGCAGGCGGAGCGCGAGCACGCGGCGGTGATCGCGCTGCGCGAGGCGATCTACGCCGCCGTGTTCGAGGGGTCGGGGAGCGCCGCCGCGCTCATCGCGCGAGAATACGTCGACGCCGTGCAGAGATCGTCGTGGGAGCGCTCGACCGACGCAGGACCCTGGTCTTGGCGAACCCCCGATGACATCACCGGCCCCCGGGCAGCCGTCGCCTTCCTCGCGCACGACCTTCTCGCCTCCGACCTCAGCGCGGCCCGACAGTGCGGTGACGACGCCTGCGGATGGGTCTATCTCGACACCTCCCCGCGCGGCAATCGTGTGTGGTGCACCGCCGCCGGCTGCGGAAATCGCAATCGCGTCGCGCGCCATCACGCGCGAACCAAGCGATGACGGCGCACCTCGCGTGCTTCGCTCTCTCTTGACGCGCGCCCATGATTCGATGGGTCCTGGCCTCTCCGCAACGTCTGGACCGTGACACCACGATTGACCCATCGGAGAACCATGAACCACCCCGACGGTGCCTACGCGAAACCTCTCTTCGTCGTTCAGCGATACCCCTCGCAGCACCTGGTTGCCCGGGGGATCGGCATCCTCTTCATGGCCGGGGCGGTCGTGCTGGCCGCGTCCGAGGTCATCGAGCGGGATCCTCTCGCGTACATCGGCGTGACCGTGTGGCTGACCACCCTGGGCGGCCTCGGCGCGATCATCTTCTTCTACGCCCTGTCGCTGGGCCGGGCCCGGATCCTCGTCTTCGACGACCACCTCGTCGTCCGCTCGGGCCGCCGCCGGGCGCGCATCGTGCCGGCGTCCGAGATCGCCGAACTCGCGGCGCTGATGTCGGGGCGGGTCCGCGGGAAGGACGCGGACGGCCGGACGCTGTTCGAGACGATGCGCGTGTACCAGGGGTTCCCCGAATTCGCCTCCTGGCTACAGGAGAAGACACCGCGGCAGTGGGCCGAGATGGAGAGCGCAGGCGGCTGAGCGACGCGAGGGGGCGCGTCCCGTTCTCCGCGCGGCGTGATCCTGAGGGTGCGGCCCACAGGACACGGAAGGCCTTATTTCTCGGGGCAGGGATGCCGAGAACAACGCTGGCAAAAGCTCAGGGCCGACCGACGGGATTCTGACGTCCGGCATCCGGTCCGTGCTCGATGTGGAATCGCCGCAGCTGTCGGACCGCGCCGATCACTCGAACCACGCCGTACACCGTCAGGGTCACGAACGTGATCGCCGTACCCCACAGCCACCACGGTGCGTCGGCCCCCTCGGCGGCGAGCGTTCCAATGCCGCCGAGGCGAGGACCACGGCGCCGACCAGGGTCCAGATCGCGGCGGTGCGGGCGCGGTCGAGCCGCATCCGCTGCTGGATGAGCGACACCGACTGTTCCCCCGTCACAGCCGCTGCCCCAGAGCCCACAATCGGTCCGCCCGCCCCGAGATCGCCTCGGACAGCGCGAACGCCTGCGAATCGGTGAGGGATGCCACGTAGTCGACGATCCCGCGAGAGCGCGCGAGCGTTTCGGCTTCGGCATCCGAGGGCCGACGTTCAGCGGGCAGGGCCGCGTACTGCTCACGGGCCAGCGCGATGAGCTCGCGGAGGCGCCGCGGGGTGCGGGCGCGGTCGAGATCGTCGTCGAGCCACTCGCCGAGGGCGCGCACCGACCGGGCGAGGATGCGGCTCATGCCGCGCTGCTGGATCGCCAGGTCGGGGCGGCTGAGCACGAAGCGTTTGTGCACGAACTTCAGCACCTCGACGTGGTGCCAGGCCCACGGCGACAGCACCACGGGTCCGGCCCGCGGCGTGTCGAGCGGCCGCAGCCGTGCCGACTCCTGGAACCGCCGGATCCAGCGGTCGGTGAAGGCGGCGAGCCGACGCTCGGCCGTCAACGAGCCGTCGAAGGGGCGGGCGAGCAGGTCGGTGACCATCTCGGCATCCACGTCGCTGACGGCGGCGAGGAAGGCCTCGTCGTCGGCGATCCACGGGTCGTCGCGGCGCATCTTCCGGCGCAGGCGCTCCAGTCCCGCGCCCGGCGCGAGCTCGGCGCGCACCTCCGCGTCGTCGCGCGAGCGCCACTCGAGCACGTCGTCGAGCCAGCCGCGGAACTCCGCCGCGATCGGCGCGTGATCGAGGATCCCCGCGCGGTAGAAGTCGTCGACGTCGTGCACCGAGTACGCGATGTCGTCGGCGAGGTCCATCACGGCACCCTCGATGCTCTGGCGGAGAGGCTCGGCATCCACCCCCTGGCGGGCCTCGGCGAGGTCGTCGAGGTCGAGGTCGTACGCCGAGTACTTGTGCACGCGATACGCGCCGTCGGAAGAGCGACGGATGCCACGGGGAGGGCCGATCCGCTCGACATCGGCCGCTTCGACCGACGGCGCCCACGGGTACTTCGCCGAGGCGGCGCGCACGGCCGCGGTGAGATTGAGCCCGCGGGGCGCGTTCTCGACCACGTCGAGGGCGGTGAGGATGCGGTAGGTCTGCGCGTTGCCCTCGAACCCGTCGGGGAGGCCCAGCTCCTCGCGCGCGAGGCGGTCGAGCGTGGACTCGCCGAGGTGGCCGAAGGGCGGGTGGCCGAGGTCGTGCGCGTACGCGGCGGCCTCGACGACGGTGGCGTTACAGACGTCGCCTTCGCCCGCTTGGCGCGCACGAGTATTGAGCTGCAGCGCGACGACCCGCGCGATCGCGCTCACCTTGAGCGTGTGCGTGAGGCGGTTGTGCACGGGAGCGGCGCCGATCGAGGGCGACACCACCTGGGTCACGGCCGACAGACGCGAGAAGTACGGCGAGAACTGGATCCGCTCGAGGTCGATCGACCACGGGTCGGCGCGGGCGTCGTCGTGGTCGCGGTGGATCCGTGACGCGGGGTTGCCGACGACGGTCTCGGGTCGGGCGGTGGTGTCGTCGTGCAGCGTCATCGGGTCCTTCCGCGGCGTCAGCGTGTTCCATCAACGCTAACGCGGTTGCGAGCTCACGCGCGGAAGTCGACGAGGCGACTCGCGTCCATCGAGCTCCGGGGAGGCTGTGGACAGCGGATCGTGTTTGCCGTGCCGCCGGTACTTTCGTTGTGAGCCCGGGACATCGCGTCGCGGTGACACGAAAACGGATGAACAACATGATTCAGAATGATGAGCCGATCGTGGTGGAGGCGCCCCCCCCCGCGTCTTCGAGTTCCAGATTCGATGTCCGTAAAGCTGCGCTGCTCGGCGTCGGCGCTCTCGTATTCCTCGCCGTCGGTGCAATCGGAGGGCGTCTGTTTCCCCCGTTCGTCCTCGACGAGGGGTTTTGGCGAGACTTCGTGACGTCCGCGGGGTTCGGTGGGGTCGCGGCACTCGCCGCGGCGGCCATCGCGTTCGGCGCTGCGTGGTACACCAGTCATCGATCGACTCTGAATGCCGCCGCTGACCGGAGGCAACGTGACATCGCGGCCGAGGATGACCGCCTGCAACGAGAAGTCGCGGATCAAAGAGCGCAGTGGTGGGCCCGATTTACGTGGGCAACCGAGAGAGCACTCGACCCGAGACATCGAAACGTCGGTCTGGTGAGCATGATCGGGCTGGTGGGCCACCCTTGGGCCAGCCCGGAAGACACCGACATCGCCGACGCCGTTGCCGACGTCCTCGACAAGTTGGATACTGGAACCCCCGATGGGGGAGCAGAAGGAGGTGAGAGATGACGTCCACTAGTGATGAGACTCGTGACCTCGTCCGCCGGCTCCGCGAAAAAGCGCGCCGGGTCAAAGCCCAGCGCGATTCGGGTGAGCAGACGGTGAAGACCTCCAGATCGGGACAGTACGTCATCGTCTCCCGCTCAGGGGGCTCGACCGGACGGTCCGTCTCGAGTGTTCACGGCGAGCCTCTCCCGCCGTCGCCCCGAACTCCTCGCTCTGCCGCCTGACCGGCTGTGCGTGCGCAGATCGCGCCGCTCTTTCCCTCTCGCCACCCCTGACGCCTGCGGACGGTGTTCACACAGCGAGGAGCGCCGCGATGAGGAGGGCGGCACCTCCCGCGCCGCCCTCCCACATGTGCGGCATCAGCCCCGGCGCACCTCGACCTCGACCACGCGCGCGTCGTCGGGACCGAGCTCGTAGGTCGGGCCGGTGACGCGCAGACGCACCGCCTCGTCGACCTCGGCGCACGACGGTCCCAGCCGCAGCTCGATCTCGCCCGGCTCGACCACGCGGCGCATCGCGCGATCGCTGTACGCCAGGCGTGACGAGGGCACCGTGAACCGGATCTCGGCGCTCTCGCCGGGATCGAGCTCGACCCGCGCATACGCGACGAGCGCGGCCAGGGGCCGTGTCACGCTCGCGCCCGTGCGATGCGTGTACACCTGCACGACGTCGGCTCCGCGCACGGTGCCGGTGTTCGTGACCCGCGCCGACACGGTGAACGCGTCGCCCGCGCGGACCTCGGGCGAGGCTCCGGATGCCGAGATCCCGACGCTCCGCGAAGCGTCGACGGCGCGGTGCCCGGCGGATGCCGTGCCCCCGTGCTCGCCGCCGGTCCCGCGCTCCGCGCCCTCCGCGCCCCCGGCGCCCCCGCGCTCGCCACCGGCCTCACCGGCTCCGCGACCGCCGCCGTCGACCCGCAGCTCCCCGCGCTCGAACGTCGTGTACGACAGCCCGAACCCGAAGGGCCGAACGGGCGTCGGGTCGGTGCTCGTCACGCCCGACGGGCCGCCGAGGATCGGGTGCAGGTACGAGTACGGCTGCGCCCCGGCCGAGCGGGGGAGCGAGACCGGCAGACGGCCCGAAGGGGTGGCATCCCCGGCGATCAGCGCCGCCAGCGCGGACCCGCCCTCCTCGCCGGGGAAGAACGCCTGCAGCACCGCCGCGGGGCCTTCGGCGCCGTCCAGCGCCCACCCCAGCGCGTACGGCCGCCCCGTGAGCAGAACGAGGACCACGGGCGTGCCGGTGGCGACGACGGCCTCGACGAGCTGCCGCTGCCTGCCGGGGAGCTCGAGCGATTCGGCATCGTTGCCTTCGCCGACGGTCCCGCGGCCGAAGAGCCCGGCGCGGTCGCCGACGACGACGATCGCGACGTCGGCGTCCCGAGCCGCCGCAGCGGCCTCGACGAAGCCCGAGGTGTCGTCACCCTCGACGGCGCAGCCGACGGCGTACGAGACCGCGGCGAATCGCGACTCCAGAGCCTCGCGGACGGTCGGGATGTCGAAGCCCATCGGCGTGCCCGGGTGATGCGCGAGCACGTGGTTCGCGAACGAGTAGCACCCCATCAGCGCCTCCGCGCTGTCGGAGTTGGGCCCGATCACCGCGATCCGTCCCGGCGTCGTGAGGGGGAGCACTCCGTCGTTGCGCAGCAGCACCGCGCTCTCGAGAGCGAGACGTCGGGCCAGCGCCCGGTGCTCGGCATCGTCGAGGTCGATCTCGGTCGGGACGTCGGCGAAGTCGGCATCCAGGAGCCCGAGGTCCTCCTTCTCGGCGAGCACGCGGGCGACGGCCCGGTCGACCACGGCTTCGGGGAGGGACCCGGATGCCACCCGCTCGGCGAGGTACGGATACGCGTCGGGGCCGGGCAGCTCCACGTCGATCCCCGCCTCGAGGGCGAGCTGGGCCGCTTCGCCGAGGGAGCCCGCGATGCCGTGCATCGAGCGGAGGAACTCGACGGCGAAGTAGTCGGACACCACTGTTCCGTCGAAGCCCCACCGACGACGCAGGAGGTCGGTGAAGATCTCGGGCGACGAGGCGATCGGCACGCCGTCGATCTCGACGTACGCGTTCATTACCGAGCGCGCGCCTCCGTCGCGCACGGCCATCTCGAACGGCGGGAGGAAGACGTCCTGCAGCTCGCGCGGGCCGGCCGACACGGGGGCGTGGTTGCGCCCGGCTCGCGAGCCGGAGTACCCCACGAAGTGCTTGAGTGTCGCGTGCACGCCCGCGCCCTGCAGGCCCCGGACGTACGCCGTGCCGATCGTCCCGACGACGTACGGGTCCTCCGCGATGCACTCATCGACGCGGCCCCAGCGGGGGTCGCGCACGACATCCAGCACGGGCGAGAGTCCCTGGTGCACGCCGAGATCGCGCATCGAGCGACCGATCGCGGATGCCATGAGCTCGATGGCATCCGGATCGAACGAGGCACCCCACGCGAGCGGTGTCGGGAAGGTCGCCGCTTTCCACGCGGCGAAGCCGGTGAGGCACTCCTCGTGGACCAGGGCCGGGATGCCGAGCCGTGTCTCGTTCTTCAGACGACGCTGCTCGCCCCACAGCCACTCGGCGCGCTCGATCGGATCGACCGGGCGCGTGCCATACACGCGCGTGAGGTGGCCGAGGCCGTGGACGGTGGCATCCGCGTAAGCGGCGGAGGTGATCTTCTCGCCCGAGAGGGGAGCGACGACCTCGTCGCCCTGGTCGACCCAGTAGCCGACGAGCTGCGCGAGCTTCTCGTCGAGCGTCATCTCGGCGACGAGGGCCTGGACGCGCGGAGAGCCGCCGGACGTGAGGGCAGCACCGACGTCGGTGTGGTGGATGGTCATGAGTGGATCAGCCCTTCACGGCGCCGGTCAGGCCGCCGACGATGCGCCGCTCGAACACGCTGAAGAACAGCAGAGCGGGGATCATCGACAGCGAGGTGAATGCGAGCACGCGCGCGGTGTCGACCGAGTACTGCGAGGCGAACGCCTGCGTCCCGAGCGGCAGCGTGAAAGCGGCTTCGTTGTTGAGGATGAACAGCGGCAGCATGTAGGAGTTCCAGCTGTTGACGAAGGCCAGGATGCCGACCGTCACGACCGCGGGAACGGCGAGCGGCAGCACCATGCGCCAGAAGAAGCCGAGGCGACCGAGCCCGTCGATCGACGAGGCCTCCTGCAGCTCGTTCGGGATCGCGGCGAGGAACGGCGACAGGATGATGATCGTCAACGGCAGGGCGAAAGCGATCTGCGGCACGATGACGCCCGCGAGCGAGTTCATCAGCCCGAGGTTGCGAACGAGGATGTACAGCGGCGTGATGGCCACGGTCATCGGGAACATCAGGCCCGCGGTGAACAGGGCGTACACCGCGCCGCGGCCGCGGAAGCGATAGCGCGACAGGGCGTAGGCGGCCATGAGGCCCAGCGCCACGACGAACAGGGTCGTCGCGACGGCCGCGATCGCCGAGTTGCCGACCTGGCCCCAGAACGTGGGGCTCGCCAGCACGTCGGCGTAGTTCTCCCAGTTCCAGCGCGTGGGGAAGCCCGAGGGGTCGACGGTGATCTCGGCGTTCGAGCGGAAGCCGCCGAGGATGATGTACACCACCGGTGCGAGCATCATGCCGATGAGCAGCAGGGCGACGAAGCCGACGATCACCGAGGATCCGCGGTTCGCTCCGGCAGGACGCGGGCGCGGAGCCTTGGCGCCACGCGGGGTGACGAGGGTGGCGGTGGCGGTCATTTGGTGCCTCCCGTGAGGGCGCCGGCCGTGTCGCGACGCAGCACGAAGCGCTGGTAGACGAGGGCGACGGCGAGCGAGATGAGGAACATCACCACGGCCACCGCGCTGCCGTATCCGAAGCTGCCGGCGTTGCGACCGTTGGCGACCATGTAGGTGGCCATCGTCGAGGTGCCCGCGGTCGAGGCGACGTACTGGCCCCAGATGATCCAGACCAGGTCGAACAGCTGCAACGAGCCGATGATCGACAGGAACGCCCAGATGCGGATGGTCGGGCCCATCAGGGGCAGAACGATGTGCCGCTGGATCTGCCAGTACGAGGCGCCGTCGATCGCGGCGGCCTCGCTGAGCTCCTCGGGGATGCCCTGGAGTCCGGCGAGGAAGAGGATCACGGCGAAGCCGATGTACTTCCACGTGATGATGATGAGCAGCGTCCAGATCGCCAGAGCCGGGTCGGAGATCCAATCGGCGCGGAGTGCTCCGAGGCCGATCTTCTCGAGCATCCCGTTCATCGCGCCGCTCGACTGGAGCATGAGGCCCCACCCGAGGCCCACGACGACCTCGGAGATGACGTAGGGCACGAAGATCAGCACGCGGATGAGCGACTGCGCCCGCATCTTGCGGTTCAGCAGCAGCGCGAGACCGAGGGCGAGAGGCCCCTGCAGCACGAGTGAGCCGACGACGATGAAGGCGTTGTGGCCGAGCGCCTCGTGGAAGGCGGGGTCGGTGAGGATCGTGACGTAGTTGCGGATGCCGACGAAGTCGGTGGGCGTGCCGAACCCCGACCACTTGTAGAAGCCGTAGTAGGCGGCGAGGACCACCGGGAGGATGACGAACGAGACGAAGACGACCAGGGCGGGGCCGAGGAGGATGGCGAGCTCGCCGCGGATACGCCAGTTCTCGCGGCGGCGCCGGACGGGCGACCGCCCGGCCGAGGGGGTGCGCGGGGCACCCTCCTCGGCCAGGCGGCGACCGGCGACGTCGTCGGACGCGGTGGCGACCGGATGACGCACGGTGGTCATGTCGGGACTCCTCAGCGCGAGGCGGCGGCGTTGACGGCGTCGACGATGCCTTGCGGCGTGCCCTTGCCGGCGAAGAGGTCCACCACGGCGACGTTCAGCGCGTTGCCGACGTTCTGGCCGTAGAGCGTGTCGAGCCACACCGACACATAGGGGGCGTCGGTGTACGCCTGCAGTGCCGACTGCAGGGCGGGGGTGGTGACGGCATCCGTCGCCTCGTTCGAAGCGGGGATGGTCTGGAACGCGGCGGCGTAGTTCTCCTGGTTCTCCTTGTTGACGAGGAAGTTCAGGAAGTCGGTGCACTGCGCGGGAGCGTTGACCCAGCACGAGTAGCCGTCGACGCCGCCCATGATGGCGCCCTTCTCGCCCTTGCCGCCCGGGACCTCGGGGAACGGGAACCAACCGAGGTCGGCCAGGGGCTTCTCATCGGGGGTCAGCGAGGCGATCACGCCGGGGTTCCACGCGCCCATGAGCTCCATGGCGGCCTGGTGGTTGGCGAGCAGGCCCGCCGAGGACCCGGCGCCCTGCTGCGCGGCGGTGGTGAGGAAGCCCTCGTTGAACGGCTGGGTCTTCAGGAACGACTCGAGGTTCTCGCCGGCCTGCAACCAGCAGGGGTCGTCGAAGCTGCGGCTCTGGGCGGCCTCGTCGAGCACGTCCTTCGAGCACGCGCGCAGCGCGAAGTTGTAGTACCAGTGCGCGGCGGGCCAGGCGTCCTTGGCGCCGACCGCGATCGGGGCGACGCCCGTCGCGCGGATCTTCGCGTCGGCGGCCTCGAGGTCGGAGATGGTCGCGGGGGCCTCGGTCACCCCGGCGGCGGTGAGGAGGTCCTGCGCGGTGAAGATGCCGGAGGGGAGCACGGCGACGGGCATGCCGTAGTTCTTGCCGTCGACCTCGAACGCGTTGAGTGAGGTGCCGAGCGCGCTCTTGGCATCCGCGGAGATCTTGTCGGTGAGGTCCATGACCTGGCCGGCCGCGACGATGTCGGCGAGCTTGCCGCCGCCGCGGGCCATGAACAGGTCGGGGGCATCTCCGGCGTTGAGGGCGGTCTGGAGCTTGCCGTCCATCTCTTCGTTCTGGACGGCCTGGATCTCGATGGTGACGCCGGGGTTCGCCGCTTCGAAGGCCGCGGCGGTGTCTTCCCAGTACTTCTTGCCGTCGCCGGTGGTGGAGTTGTGCCACAGCGTGAGCGTGACCGAGCCGTCGGCGTTCTGGCCCCCGCCGCCGCCGGCGCAGCCGCCGAGCGCGAGGGTGCCGGCGACGGCGAGAGCCGCTCCGGCCAGGATCTTGCGCGTGTTCATGTGATTCCCGTTTCTCTTCGTCGAGGTGCGTCCGTCAGGGATGCGCGGTGGTCATCGGCAGCGATGCCGTTGTCCGGAGCGTGTGCTGCGCCCCGGGTCTGAGCAGTGTCGCCCGGTCGCGAACGCTCGTCAAACGTTTTCGAAAATGATTTCCACGCTAGGGTCGGATGCCATGACCCGACGCGCCACCATCCACGACGTCGCCGCGGCGGCCGGCGTCTCGGTGGCCACGGTGTCGAAAGCCGTCAACGGGCGGTACGGGGTCTCGCCCGAGACGGTGAGCCGCGTTCTGGATGCCGTGAAGACCCTCGGCTACGAATCGAGCCTCGTCGCGAGCAGCATGCGGTCGCGCAAGACGGGCGTCGTCGGGGTGCTCGTCGCCGCGATCGAGCCGTTCTCGGCCGAGATCCTGAAGGGCGTCGGGGGAGCGCTGTCGGGCACCGGGTACGACCTGCTCGCCTACAGCGGATCGCGCCGCGAGGGCGAGGGGTGGGAGCGGCGATCACTCAGCCGCCTCAGTGGCACCCTCATCGACGCCGCGATCATCGTGACGCCGACCGTGGTCAACGTGACGAGCGACGTGCCGATCGTCGCGATCGACCCGCACACGGGCCGCGCCGACCTCCCCACGGTCGAGTCCGACAGCTTCACCGGCGCGCAGCAGGCGGTGCACTACCTCGCCCAGCTCGGTCATCGCCGCATCGGCTTCATCGCGGGCCGCCCGGATCTACGGTCGGCCGTGGCCCGTGCGTCCGGGTACCGGGAGGGGCTCTCGGCCGCCGGCATCCCGTTCGATCCCGCCCTCGTCGGCGTCGGGAGGTACGAGCAGGACGTCGCGCGCGAGGCCGCCGAGGCCATGCTGTCGCTCGACGACCCGCCGACCGCTGTCTTCGCCGCGAACGACCTGTCGGCCCTGTCGATCATCGACGTCGCGGCCGAGCGCGGACTGCGCGTACCCGACGACCTCTCGGTGGTCGGCTTCGACGACGTGCCCGAGGCCGCGCGCGCCCAACCCGCGCTGACGACCGTGCGCCAGCCGATGAAGCGCCTCGGCGCCGAGGCCGTGCGGATGGTGCTCGCCCTCCTCGCGGGCGAGGACCTCCCCGAGACGCACGTGCTTCTGCCGACGCGGCTCGTGGCCCGCGGCACGACGGCTCCGCCGCGCCCGCGCTGAGCGCGGCGCGCCCCGCCCGACCCGTTGAGTGTCCAAGACACGCCGCAACTCCGCACGCGGTAGCGGCGTGTCTTGGACACTCGACCTGCCGTCGCCGCGGGTCAGCGCGCGGCCAGGCGGTACAGCACCTCGGGGCGTCCGCGCGCGCCGAAGCGGTGCGAGATGTCGACCTCGCCGCGGGCCACGAGCACGTCGAGGTATCGCCGCACCGTCGCGCGAGAGGCACCCGACGCGGCGGCGATGTCACGCGCGCTCGCCGGTGTCACCGGGTGGAGAGCTGCCCGGATGGTGTGCATGGTCGACTCCGCGAGTCCCTTGGGGAGAAGGGCTTCGGATGCCACGACCGTGCGCACCGGAGAGGTCACCGGGGAGACCAGCCGGTCGATGTCGCCCTGGCCCATGCTGACGGGCACCTCGGCCGGGCGTTCGGCTCGCCCGCGGCGGTACTCTTCGAGCCGGTTCACGAAGGCCTCGCGGGTGAAGGGTTTGGCGAGGTAGCCGACGACGTGCGCGGCCGCGGCCTGGCGGATCGTCAGGGTGTCGCGCGCGGAGCTGATCACGAGCACGTCGACGTCCCACTCCCGCACGAGCCGCAGCCGGTGCAGCACCTCGACGCCGCTGAAATCGGGGAGGTTCATGTCGAGCAGCACCAGGTCGACGTCGCTTCCCGCCGCGAGGGCCGCCCCTGCGGCCCCCGTCCGCGCCGTCCCGACGAGCCGGAACCCGGGAAGAGTCTCGAGATACGCGGTGTGCAACCGCACCACCGCGGGGTCGTCGTCGACGATGATCGTGCGGATCACGGCATCCGGACTCATCCCCGCACCCCCGCGTGCGGCAACTCCACCGTGAAGCGCGCCCCACCCGACGCCGACCGACCGACCGTGACCGAGCCTCCGCGCGCCCCCGCGATGCGGCGCACGAGGTCGAGCCCCACGCCCCTGCCCGCGGCGGCCTTGGAGCTGACCCCGCGGTCGAAGATTCGGGCCACGTCGGCCGGCGCGACGCCGGGCCCGTCGTCGGCGACGTCGATCGTCAGCCGCTCGTCGCCCGCGAGCACGAGCACGTCGATGTGTCCGTCGCCGCCGGCCGCCTCGGCGGCATTGCGCACGAGGTTTCCCACGATCGTCAGCACCTCGTCGTCGACGCTTCCGCGCGGGACGAGGCTCGCGGGGTCCACCCGCAGCCCCGCGAATTCCGAGACCAGGCCGTCCAGCAGGGCGCGCAGCGCCGGGTCGTCGATCGGGAGACCGGATGCCACGGGCGCGAGCCCTCCGATATAGGTGAGCGCTTCGCCGGTCTCGCCCTCGGCGACGAGCCCGCGGATCACGTGCAGCCGCGTGTGGAACTCGTGCGTCTGGTCGCGGAGCGCGCCGGAGATGCGTCGCTGCGTCTCGAGTTCGCGCGCATCGGCCTCGAGGCGTCGCACGCGTCGGCGGAGCGCCGCGGTGAGCAGCCCGCTGAGCACGACGCCCAGCACGATCGAGCCGACCACCCAGGGCAGCATCCCCCCGACCGCTTCGTCGAAGCTGCGCGAGATCTCCGACTCCAGCACCCCGACCGAAGCGGTGCCCACCACGGCGTGGGCCGCACGCACCGGCACCTTTGCCCGCAGGCTCGGCCCGATGGTCCCTGTCTCGGTGCCGAGGAACGTCTCTCCGGCCAGCACCGCGGTGGCATCCGTCGACACCGTCCGTCCGCGTTCGGCGGGATTCGGGTGGGTGAGCCGGATGCCGCGGACATCGGTGACCACGACATAGTCGACCCCGGATGCCGCGGCGACGACGTCGGCGAGCGGCTGGAGGTCGGCGGTGGCTGCGGCGGTGTCGAGCAGCACCGCACGCTGCACCTGGTCGAGCTCGACGAGGCTCATGGCCACATCGAGCACGCGTTCCTCGGTCGCGGCGCGGATGCTGCGCTCCTGAACCGACATGGCGACCAGGGTCGTCGCGAGCACGCAGACCAGGACGACGGTGCACTGCAGGGCGAGCAGGACGGCGAGGCGCACGCGCACGGGCGCGCGATCGGATTGGGTGATCGGCATCGGCACCTCCTCGTGCGGTCGCTTCGGGACCGGATGGCCGTGAGCATCAAAGAGCGCAAAGCCCCTCGAACGCGCCACCGGGGGAGAGGCGCTGACAACCTAGCTTCTCATCCGGCAACGACGATGTCCCGGGAGGGCTTGATGCAGCATCCGACGCCAGCAGAGGCGCAGCACCCCGCGCGCTCACCTCGACGCCGCCGCGTGACGGGGGTCGTGGTGGGTGTGGTCGCGGCGGCACTGTTCGTGACGGCGGGTCTCAGCGCCGCCGCGACCGGCGGAGTCGCCAACCCCCGGACGAAGCTCACCATCGTGGCTCCCGCCGCCCCCGGCGGAGGATGGGACACGTTCGGTCGCGAAGCACAGCAGGTCATGCGCGAAGAGGGCATCGCCGGAGCCGTGCAGGTGATGAACATCCCCGGAGCCGCCGGCACGATCGGCCTCGGCGCCGTCGCCGAGATGGGCGACAGGCACGACATCATGCTCGTCACGGGCGGAGTGATGGTCGGCGGCGTGATCGTCAACCGCTCGCCCGTGAGCCTCGAGGACGTGCGGCCCATCGTGCGTCTCGCCGACGACTTCAACGTGCTCGTCGTGCCCGGCGACTCGCCCTTCCAGACCCTCGACGACTTCATGCAGGCATTCCTCGCCGACCCCGAGGGCACCGCGATCGCGGGCGGATCGCTCGGCGGTATCGACCACCTCCTCGCCGGCATGCTCGCCCAGCAGGGCGGCATCGACGCGCAGCGCGTGAACTACCTCGCCTACCCCGGCGGCGGCGAGGTCGTCACTTCTCTGCTGTCGCACACGACGCAGGCAGGACTCTCCGGATACAACGACTTCCGCGATCAGATCGAATCGGGCAACCTCCGGGCTCTCGCGCTGTCGGCCGAGGAACCGCTCGACGACGTCGATGTGCCGACCTTCCGCGAGCAGGGCGTCGACGTCGCGATGTCGAACTGGCGCGGGCTGGTGGCGCCTCCCGGCATCGACGACGAGGTGCACGCGGAGCTCGTGGCCATGGCATCCGAGATGCGGGAAACCGAGGCCTGGCAGGAAGTGCTCACCCGCAACAGCTGGGTCGACAGCTTCCTCGCCGGTGACGAGTTCGCCGCCTACCTGTCGGATGAGACCGAA
The DNA here is from genome assembly GCF_040686055.1 of Microbacterium sp. NPDC086615. Classification (NCBI taxonomy): domain Bacteria; kingdom Bacillati; phylum Actinomycetota; class Actinomycetes; order Micrococcales; family Microbacteriaceae; genus Microbacterium; species Microbacterium sp. NPDC086615. Next base: position 11,023 of record NZ_JBFBJJ010000014.1, on the reverse strand, counting down.
CGTACGACCGCGATCATGAAGGAGCTGGGTCTGTGACCGAACCGTCCACCCTCACCACGGGGTCGCTGCGCGTGCAGCGCACGCCCCGCTGGTACACCGGCCGCAGCGAGTTGGTGGTCGTCGCCGGGGTTCTCGTGCTCGCCGGGTTCATGACCTACGGCACCGCCACCATGCAGGTGCCCGCCGACGTCGCCTTCCCCGGGCCGCAGTTCTTCCCGATGCTCGTCAGCGGCTTCCTCTGGCTCGCAGGCATCGGGCTGCTGATCGAGGTGCTGCGCACGAGTCGCCGTGCGCACGTCGCCGACGACCCCGTCGAGATCTCGAACGAGATGCTCGAGGACCTCGGGGCGATTGACGCGACGGGCGAGATCCGCATCGTCTCGCCTGAGGACGTGGCGTCGACCGCGAAGCCGGCGGCCGCCGACTGGCGCACACTCGGCATCACCGTGGCCGCGCTCGCCGGTTTCATCGTCGTGCTGCCGGTGCTCGGGTGGATCCTCTCCGCCGCCGCGCTCTTCTGGGTCATCTCGTGGGCATTCGGCAGCCGCCGGCCGCTGCTCGACATCGGCGTCTCGGTGATCGTGTCATCCCTCGTCCAGCTCGCGTTCGGCGCGGGTCTGGGCCTGTCGCTTCCCGCCGGCATCCTGGAAGGACTCTCGCCGTGGATCAGCTGATCAACCTCGCCGACGGGTTCGCGGTCGCCTTCACGCCGCAGAACCTGCTCTTCCTCGTCATCGGGGCCATCCTCGGCACCGCCGTGGGCGTGCTCCCCGGACTCGGGTCGGCGATGGCCGTCGCGCTGCTGCTGCCCGTCACCTTCAGCCTCGACCCCACCGGCGCGTTCATCATGTTCGCCTCGATCTACTTCGGTGGTCTGTTCGGCGATTCGACCGCCGGCATCCTGCTCAACACCCCCGGCAACTCGTCCGCGATCGCGACGACGTTCGAGGGCCACCGCATGGCGAAGGACGGCAGGGCGGCCAAGGCGCTCGGCACCTCGGCGATCGGCGCGTTCCTCGGCGGCACCATCGCCTGTGTCCTGGTGGTGTTCTTCGCGCCCTACATCGTCGAGCTCGCGAAGGTGTTCGGCCCCGCGGAGTACTTCGCGCTCGCCGTGTTCGCGTTCGTCGCGATCTCGGCCGTCGTCGCCGATTCGATCGTGCGCGGCCTGGTCGCCCTCGGTCTCGGCTTCGCCCTCGCCCTCGTCGGCATCGACGCGATGACGGGCGCCGAGCGCTTCACCGGCGGAAGCCCGGTGTTCTTCGACGGCATCTCGATCATCGTGATCACCGTCGGCTTGCTCGCGATCGGCGAGGTGCTGCACGTCGCCGGCCACATCCGCCGCGCGGGCGGACCGGGCAAGCTCGTCGCCCCGAGCGGCTCGCCGCTGCTGTCGCGCCGCGAGTGGCGTCAGGCTCTGCCCGCGTTCCTGCGCGGCACGGCGTTCGGCGTGCCGTTCGGAGCGATCCCGGTCGGCGGATCCGAGGTGCCCACGTTCCTCGCGTACGGCACCGAGAAGCGCCTCGCCCGTCGCCGCGGCGACACCGACTTCGGCACCCGCGGTGCGATCCAGGGCGTCGCCGCCCCCGAGGCCGCGGGCAACGCCACGGCCGGCTCGGCGATGGGCGCCCTGCTGGGACTGGGGCTTCCGACCTCGGCCACGGCCGCGATGATGATCGCCGCCTTCCAGCAGTACGGGATGCAGCCGGGTCCGCTGCTGTTCGAGCGCTCCGGCGATCTCGTGTGGCCGCTGCTCGCGAGCCTCTTCCTCGGCCTCATCATCCTGCTGATCATCAACCTGCCCTTCGCGGCCGTCTGGGCGAAGCTGCTGCTCATCCCGCGCCACTACCTCTACGCGGGCATCACGGTCGTCGCGATGCTCGGCGTCTACGCGATCGCCTCGCGTGTGGTCGACCTGTGGCTCGCCCTCGCGATCGGCGTCGTCGGCTTCGTCATGCGGCGCTTCTCGATCCCGCTCGCGCCCGTGCTGATCGCCGCGATCCTCGGACCCATGGCCGAGACCCAGATGCGCCGCGCCCTCGCCGTGTCGGAGGGCGACCCGACGATCTTCGTCTCGTCGCCGCTGACCGTCGTGCTGTACGCCCTGCTCGCGATCATCGTGACGGTGAGCGTTCTGCAGCACGCCCGCCACGCGCGCCGCGAGCGCGTCGAGGCCGCCGCCCGCCGCGACGCCCCGGTGCCGGCCGGGCGTCGCTGACCCGCCCGTCCCGGCCCGGCCTGCCGCGTGCGGCCGGGCCGGGCCTTCGGCGTCCCGCCCTGCGGCCGCGTCCCGCGCCGCGTCCTGCCTTGCGGTCGCGTCCCGCCCCGCGGCGCGCCCCGCGGCGCGCCCTGCGGCCGCGCCGCGCTCTCGTTGAGTGTCCAAGACACGCCGTTACGGCGGCATGCATTACGGCGTGTCCTGGACACTCAACGGTGGGGGCGGGCGCGGGGCGGGCGCGGGCGCAGGGCCCCGGCACTACGGATGCCGACCGGCTAAGGTCGGCGCGTGACCACCGTGCTGCTCGCGCCCGACGGCTTCAAGGGCTCGATCACCGCGGCCGACGCCGCCGCGGCGCTCGCCGCGGGATGGCGCGACGCCCGACCCGCCGACGCCACGATCGAGCGCCCCATGGCGGACGGGGGAGAGGGCACCGCTGCCGCCTTCCTCGCGGCGGTTCCCGGTGCGCGCCGCATGCCCGTGCGCGTGATCGGTCCGCACGGCCGCGAGGTCGCGGCATCCTGGGTCCTCCTCCCTCCCACCGCCGCCGCACCGCGGGGGACGGGGGTGGTCGAGCTGGCATCCACCTCGGGAATCGAGCTGCTGGGCGGCGACTTCCGCCCGCTCGACGCTGACACCCGCGGCTTCGGCGAGGCGATCGCCGCCGCCCTCGATCACGGCGTCTCGCGGCTCGTGCTCGGCATCGGTTCGAGCGCCTCCACCGACGCCGGATTCGGTGCCCTCACCGCGCTCGGCGCACGGATCACGGATGCCACCGGCACCCCCGTCTCGTCCGGCTTGCGGGGTCTGCGCGGCGCCGTCCGCCTCGATCGCTCGGGCTTGCGGCCACCCCCACCGGGCGGAGCGACGGTGCTGACCGATGTCCGCAGCCCGCTCGTCGGCGCGACGGGTGCGGCCGCGGTGTTCGGCCCGCAGAAGGGCCTGGTCGACCTCGCCGAGGCGGACGCCGCCCTGGCCCGCGCCGCCGTGCTGCTCGACACCGACCCCCACGCGCCCGGAGCGGGAGCCGCCGGGGGGACCGGGGCAGCCCTGCGAGCGTGGGGCGCCGCGCTCGTTCCCGGGGCCGAGGCCGTCGCCGAGCTCATCGGGGTGCGCGACGCCGTCGAGCGTGCCGACGTCGTGGTCACCGGCGAGGGCGCGTTCGACGCGAGCTCCGCGGCCGGGAAGGTCCCGGGCCGTCTCGCGGCCCTCGCCGGAGACCGTCCGGTGCTGCTCGTCGCGGGGCGGATCGCTCCGGATGCCGACACGTCGATGTTCCGTACCACGGTCGCGCTCGCCGACCTGGCGGGATCCCCCGCCGCCGCGCTCGCCGACCCCGCCCGGTGGCTGCGCGCCGCGGGCCGCGCGCTCGCCGAGCGGCTCGGTGGAGCCCCACGAGCTCGTTGAGCCCGCGAGAGGTCCCTGAGCCCGCGCGAGGTCCCTGAGCTTGTCGAAGGGACCGGAGGCTTCGACAAGCTCAGCCACCTCGGCCGCACCGAGACCTCCAGCTACGCGAGGTCCCTGAGCCTGTCGAAGGGACCGGTGGCTTCGACGAGCTCAGCCACCTCGGCAGCACCGTCACAGCCGGCCGCGCGAGGTCCCTGAGCCCGCGCGAGGTCCCTGAGCCTGTCGAAGGGACCGGTGGCTTCGACGAGCTCAGCCACCTCGGCAGCACCGACGCCGGCCGTCGTCGCCCCGGACGCCCGTGGGGCCGCGCCGGCATGACGACCCACCCCACCCCGCCGGAAAGCCGCCATCGCCCCGTGGCTCCGGTACCGTCGTCATGTGGCTATCGCAAGCAATAAGGATGACGAGGTCGATCTCCTCATCGACGCGTGGTCGCGCCTGCTCCCCGACATCGACCTCACACCGCTCGACGTCATGTCGCGTCTGCGTCGCGCGGCCTTCCACCTCTCGAAGCTCCGTGCCCGCGCGTTCGCGAGCGCCGACATCGCGCTGTGGGAGTTCGACGTCCTCGCGGTCCTCCGCCGCGCCGGCACCGAGCTGAGCGCCACCCGGCTGATCGCCGCGACGATGATCGGCAGCGCCGCGATGACCAACCGCCTCGACAAGCTCGCCGAGCGCGGGCTCGTCCACCGCCGCCCGAACCCGTCCGACGGTCGCGCGATCCTCGTCGCCATCACACCCGAGGGCATCGAGCGCGTCGACGCCGCGATGACCGAGCTCGTCCGCCTCGAGGCCGAGGCCTTGCGGGGCGTCAGCCGTGCGGATCAGGCTCTGCTCGCCGATGCCCTGCGTGTCCTCGCCGCTGGCGAGACCCACGAGGCGTGATCGACCTCGCCGCGACGCTCGCCGAGCGGGCGGTCGTGCTCGACGGTGGTCTGGGGACCCTGCTCGAGGCCCGCGGCAATGACGTCTCGTCGTCGCTGTGGTCCGCGCGGATCCTGCGCGACGACCCCGACGAGGTCCGCGCCGCGCACGCCGCGTTCGTCACCGCGGGGGCCGAGGTCGTCATCACGTCGAGCTACCAGGTGGGTTACGGAGCAGGGATTCCGGATGCCGAGGTCGATGCTCTCCTTCACCGGTCGGTGACGCTCGCCCGAGAGGCCGGCGACGTCGTGGTCGCGGCATCCGTGGGCCCGATCGGGGCGCTGCGCGCCGACGGGAGCGAGTACACGGGGGACTACGGTCTCACCGTCGACGAGCTACGCCGGCAGCATCGCCGCCGCCTGCGCATCCTCGCAGACACCGGATGCGACCTGTTCGCCGTCGAGACCATCCCGTCCGCGCTCGAACTCGAGGCGCTCGCGCTCGAGCTCGCCGATCTCGACGTGCCGAGCATCGTGAGTCTCTCGGCCGACAGCACCGCTTTCGCGGCGCGCGGGGCGTTGGCACGGGCTTTCGACATCGCGGCATCCGTGCCGGGAGTCGTCGCGATCGGTGTCAACTGCTGCGCCCCCGAGCACGTCCTCCCCTCCCTCGCGATCGCACCCCGGATGCCTTTGGTGGCCTATCCGAACTCGGGCGAGAGGTGGGATGCCGAGACCCGCACCTGGAGCGGTCGTGCGGCTCCGCTGGCCGAGACCGCTCCATCGTGGGTCGACGCCGGCGCGCGGGTCGTCGGTGGCTGCTGCCGGTCGATGCCCGCCGACATCGCCGCGATCGCCGCGGCCGTGGGCTGAGCGCGGCCGGGTCGCGGCGCCTTACGCGTCGGTTCTCCGCCGACTCCGCGGGGCCGACGAGCCGTCGATGAGCAGGCCGGTCTCTTCGGGTCGCCAGCCATAGGTCGATCGCATCCGTTCCCGCAGCGCCGAGGCGGCGGACGGGATGGCCACTTCCACCCCGTGTGGCGCGTCGACCGCCGTCGGGTCGAGGTCCTGCGCGGCGAGGCGCAGCTCGATGAGCAGGCCGCGCACGCGGTCTCTGCCGAAAGCGGCGGTCGCGAGCTTCCAGTCACCGATCGTGACCAACGTGCGATGGCTGCTGCCGCTGTGCTCCGTGCGCGCCGCGGGACGCCCGACGAGTCCGATGGCCACGCCGCAGAGCAGCATCGACGTCACCGAGACGACGCCGGCGCCGGCGATCGAGAACAGGCTCTGACTCAGGGGTGACTCGGGCGTCGAATGCACGACGCTTCGCAGGGCGGAGTACACGCTGTACGCGCCCTGCACGGCGCCGAGGAGACGCGTCGATCGGGGCGGGAGTGCGCGGTTTCGCAGGGCGATCACCGCGCAGGCACCGCAGACCACGGTCAAGAGCGCCACCTTGACCTTCATCGATGTGGCAGGGATGAGCACGGTCGAGCAGACGGCCATGACACCGCCGATCGCGATCGCGGCGCCGAGCATGACGCGCGAGCCGTAGCGTGCGCCCGACGGAGGCCAGACCGCGACGCACAGAGTGGCCGGCGCGAGAACCATCGCCGTATCGGCGACGACGAGGGCGCCTGGTGCTCCGCCGTTGAAGCTCACGATGTACATGAGACCGGACCCGACCGAGAGAGCCCCGGCGACCGCCGCGTAGCGCAGGTACACGCCCAGGGGTGTCCGGCTGCCGACGCGGGGCAGCACGACGCCGATGACGCCGGCCGCTAGCCCGACGCACATCACGACCACTCCGATCGACAGCAGCATTGACGCCTCCGCGTCACATCATGGGTGCTGACGCGGTCACGGACCCTCACTTGACGCCAGGCCCGAGTTATGCGCGGTGCGGGAAGGTCCTCTCGTGCGTCGGAGGCGGCGCGCGGCGGAATCAGCCGCCCGTCCCGGGGCCGAACGCCTGCTCGTACACGGCGCGGAGCTCGGCGGTTGCGGGCCCCGTCAGGCAGTCATCGGTGAATCCTCCCGTAGAGGCCACGAGGTAGGTGCGACCCGTGACGAACAGGTCGTCTCCCGAGGGCGTCCGCGACTGCGGCAGCTCCACCGTGGCATCCGGAGTCCCCGTGAAGACGTGCGACACCTCGAGGGTGACGACGCCATCGTCGACGCCTGTCACGAGGGCCTCGTACGCCGTGTCGTTCGTCCGCAGTTCCGCGGCGGTCGGAACCTCGCACGTGACGTATCCGCCCGTGGGCCCGGGTGCCTGGAGCGCGGGTGTCGCCACGAGGCCGGCGATGAGTGCGGCACCCGCCGCGGTCGCCACGGCTCCGAGCGAGGCCCCGGCGATGAGCAGACGCGCTCGCTTTCGGGGTGCCGGGGCGAGGTCGTCGCGCTCGGCGGCTGCGACGACGCGGCGAATGCGGGCGTCGTCGAGCGGCGGGTGCGCGTTCGTGGGGTCGGCCCGTCGCATCAGCGCTCTGAGGTCGTCGTCATCGGTCATCGTGCCCCTCCTCCCGAGGTCGTGCGCGAGACGGGCGGGCACGCCGCGTCCATTTCTTGACGGAGTTTCTTCTTCGCCCGGTGCAGGCGGATGGTCACGGCGTTCACGGTGCCCCCGATCACCATCGCGATCTCCTGCGGTCCGAGCTCTTCCCAGGCCCACAGGCGGAGCACCTCGGCGTCGGTTCTCGACAGGCGGGCCAGAGCGGTGCGCAGGCAGTCCTCGCGCGGATCGCCCTCATCCTCGGCATCCATCGCCTCCACGGGCGGGTCCACGGTGGTGATGCGATCGACGACGCGTTGCTGTCGCCGGGTGGAACGCTCCGCGTTGCGCAGGCAGTTGCGTGCCGTGACGTACAGCCAGGGCAGCGGATCTTCGGGCACCTCGTCGAAGCGCCGCCACACCACCAGCATGGTTTCCGAGAACGCGTCCTCGGCGGTCTGCGGGTCGGACCGCCGGCGGAGGAACCGAGAGACGGCGTCGCCATGTGCGCGGACGAAGGCCTCGTACGTCCGCGTCTTCTCGGGGGAGTGGTGTCGCACACATTGATCATGTCCGACAGCGCGGCAGCCTTTCACCGCTTTCGCGCGCAGAAAAAAGGTTCGTTCCCGATGAAAGAACCCCGTCGGTGTCGGCCATGAACAGATCAGACGCCGCGAACGACGGCGCTCCCTCCCGAAAGGAACTCCCATGCGCACGCGAACCCTCACCCTCCTGGCCGCCTCCGTCGTCGTGCTCGGCATCGCCACGGGAACGGTGACCGCCTTCGCGGCGGCGTCCGACGACGCGATCTCCGACAACACCAGCGTCGACGTCATCGCGCCCGACACCGACGGCGCCGACACCGAGATCGGCATGCCGGCCCCGCTCATCATGACCCCCGCCGAACTCGCCGGGGCGAAGATCTCGCTCGCCGCTGGAGAGGTGCTCATCATCTCGACCGACGACGACACCGCCGGATGGCCGGGCACCGGCGGGACGGACAATGACGCCGTCGCGCACTTCGATGCCGCGTCGACCGATGCGGACGAGGTGTCGTTCAACGCGGGCTTCACAGCGGGCGAGACCGGAACGACGTCCGCCTGGATCCAGGATGCCGCCGGCGTCAAGACGACGTTTGAGATCACGGTCGAGGCTCGGTGAGCCTCGACTCCTCTCCTCGGGCCTCCTGGCTGCCGTCGCGTGCCGCGGTGAGCACGGCAGCCGGGAGGCGCGAGATCTACGTGTACGCGCGTTCCGCTACGCGCAAAGGGCCGGGGCGTCTGTCTCCCGGCGTCCTGCTGGCGGTCTCCACGGTGTTCCTCGCGCTGACGGTCGTCACCACGATCTCCGCAGCCCTTGTCCGTGACGGTCTTCTCGCCGCGCTGGCTCTCGCCGTGGGGCTCGCGATCGCCGCGACAGCGGCGTCGCGCGCGGCGTCATCTTCGTGCCGAGAGGATCAGTCGAAGTCGGCCGCGACAGCGTTCCGGTGATACTCGAAGATGATGCTCGTGCGTGTGGATGCCACGCTGTGCCGCGCCGAGAGGTGATCGACGACGAAGCGGCGCACGGCGGACGAGTCGTCGACGGCGATGTGCACGAGGAAGTCGTCGGCCCCGCCGAGGAAGTAGAGCTGGATGACATCCGGATGCCGGCGCACGTCGTGCGCGAACGCGCGGATGCTCTCCTGTCGCTGCCCCGGGCGGAGGGTCACCCCGACGATCGCCTGCAGCCCGCGGCCGAGGCGGCTCTGGTCGACGGCCGCGTGGAAGCCGGTGATGAGACCTCGATCGACGAGGGAGCGCAGCCGTGCGTGCGCGGTCGATGCGGCGACGCCGAGGTCCTCGGCGATCGCGGCGTTGGTCATTCGCGCGTCGGCGGAGAGGAGTTCGATGATCCGCGCGTCGTGAGGGTGAAGCTCGTCGTCGGGCATCGCAGATCCTTCGGTCGACGGTGGCACTTGGCATGGTTGCGTTCGACAGTACGCCGGTTTGCCGGCATCCATTCGAAGGATCATCGGTTTAACGTCGCCGAAACACTCGTTTCTGCGATTCTCTCGGCAACGCTCAGTCGATCGAGGAGAAACCCATGCGCGTGTCCGTGCCGACCGAGATCAAGAACAACGAGAACCGCGTCGCGATGACGCCCGCGGGCGTGGATTCTCTCGTCCACCGCGGCCATGAGGTGCTCGTCCAGGCCGGTGCGGGGGAGGGCAGCGGGTTCAGCGACGACCAGTACCGTGCGGCGGGCGCTGAGATCGTCGCGACCGCCGACGAGACGTGGGCGCGCGCCGAGCTCCTCGTCAAGGTCAAGGAGCCGATCGCCCCCGAGTACGGGTTCCTCCGCCCCGACCTCACGCTCTTCACCTACCTGCACCTGGCCGCCGATCGCCCGCTCACCGATGCCCTCATCGCGGCGGGGACCACCGCCGTCGCGTACGAGACCGTGCAGACCGCCGACCGGGCCCTGCCGTTGCTCGCCCCCATGAGCGAGGTCGCCGGACGCCTCTCGATCATCGAGGGCGCGCACCACCTGCTGCGCGCCTCGGGCGGACGGGGGCTCCTGCCCGGCGGTGTTCCCGGAACGCCTCGCGCGAAGGTCGTCGTCATCGGCGGCGGCGTCGCGGGCGAGCACGCGGCCGCCAACGCCCTCGGACTCGGGGCGCGCGTGACGGTCGTCGACATCTCGCTGCCCAAGCTCCGCCAGCTCGAGGAGCGCTTCGGCGGAGCGATCGAGACCCGCGCGTCGACCCGCCTCGAGATCGCCGAGCAGCTCGCCGATGCCGACCTCGTGATCGGCTCGGTGCTGATCCCGGGCGCGGCCGCCCCCAAGCTCGTCACGGACGACATGGTCGCCGCGATGAAGCCCGGCTCCGTGCTCGTCGACATCGCGATCGACCAGGGCGGGTGCTTCGAGGGGTCGCGCCCGACGACGCACGACGCGCCGACCTTCCGCGTCCACGACTCGCTGTACTACTGCGTCGCGAACATGCCCGGCGCGGTGCCGCACACCTCGACGCGCGCGCTCTCGAACGCGACCCTGCCCTACATCACGCGGATCGCCGACGCGGGCTGGGACGCCGCGGCATCCGCTGATCCCGCCCTCGCGAAGGGCCTGAACGTCCGCGCCGGCGAGGTCACGAACGAGGGCGTCCGCGCCGCCTTCGCCCTCTGACATCCCCTCCGTGGCCTCCGGTCCCGGGGCTGCGGCGGAGGTGGCTGAGCTTGTCGAAGCCTCCGGTCCCTTCGACAAGCTCAGGGACCTCGCGTGGTGAGGGTTCCTCTGCGGCAGAGGTGGCTGAGCTTGTCGAAGCCTCCGGTCCCGGGGCTGCGGCGGAGGTGGCTGAGCTTGTCGAAGCCTCCGGTCCCGGGGCTGCGGCGGAGGTGGCTGAGCTTGTCGAAGCCTCCGGTCCCGGGGCTGCGGCGGAGGTGGCTGAGCTCGTCGAAGCCTCCGGTCCCGGGGCTGCGGCGGAGGTGGCTGAGCTTGTCGAAGCCTCCGGTCCCGGCCCGCAGCGCGACAGCCGGGGAAGATCTGCGCCCCGCTCGGCGATAAGTGCGAGCTTCTTCTCCCGGCGCCACCCCTGTAGCTGCTTCTCGCGCGTGAAGGCTAGCTCGACCGCGTCGAACCATTCCGCATAGACGAGCCGAACGGGTCGACGTTTCCGGGTGAAGGATGCCGCCAGGTCATCGTCGTTGTTGTGCTCCCACACGCGACTCTCGAGTTCGCGGCCGGTACTCCCGACGTATAGCGCACCGCCGCGGCATTCGAGGATGTAGGCCCAAGGCATCCCGTGATCATGGCAGCCTGTGGCGACTGCTCGCGGAGACTGTGGAGAACGTCGCGTCGGGTCCGGTCCCTTCGACAAGCTCAGGGACCTCGCGTGGGCTCAGGGACCTCGCGTAGCTGGAGGTCTCGGTGCGGCGGAGGTGGCTGAGCTTGTCGAAGCCTGCGGTCCCTTCGACAAGCTCAGGGACCTCGCGTGGGCTCAGGGACCTCGCGTAGCTGGAGGTCTCGGTGCGGCGGAGGTGGCTGAGCTTGTCGAAG
>NZ_JBFBJJ010000013.1:0-115473 GCF_040686055.1 Microbacterium sp. NPDC086615 | reverse complement strand
AGCGTGTTGGCGACGGCCTCGGGCTCTTCCGAGACCTCCTTGGCCATGAACGACGCCCGATATCGGATCGGCGCCCCCCTTCATGCCGGTGACGAGATCACGAGCGACGACGGCGACGATTCTCCCCTGCACCCTCGGGGATGACGCCGGATGCCGCGGCGACAGCCGCGCCCTGTTCACCCGCCAGTTCACCTGATTGCGCGGGCGCGGTCCTCTTCTGCGACAGAGTCCGCAGACCGCTGACGTTGTCGGGCGGAAGGTCCGAGCGGCGCCGCGGGCCGGGATCGCCCTCGATCTCGATGTCGCCACCGCGCGCTCGCCGCGAGCCGCTGAACCAGCCTCGCCGCCACCACGCGCCTTGCGGACTCGCGGGGACGCCATAGCCGTAGTACCCCCCGTACTGCGCTCCGTAGTAGCTCGAATCCGCGCCTCGGAGTGGCATACGGTTCAAGACGACGCCGAGCAGTCGGCCCCGCGTCTTCTCGATGTTCTCCGATGCGCGAACGAGCATGTCGTCCGTGGTGCGTCCGGCAGTGACGACGAGAACGGCACCGTCCGCCCAGCTCGCTATCACCGCGGCATCCGCGACGGCGAGGGTGGGAGGAGAGTCGATGACGACGATCATGTCGTCTGCGAGCCTCCGGGTGAGCTGCTGCATGCGCTGAGAGCCGACCATCTCCGTGGGGTTCGGAGGCGTACGACCGGCCGCGACGACGAAGAGGCGACCGTGCTCATCGACCTGATGAGCCACCTGTTCGATGCGTGCACGTCCGGCCAGCACGTCCGAGAGGCCGACGTCATCCGAGAAGCCGAAGATCCCTCCCAGCACGGGGCGGCGCATGTCCGCGTCGATGAGGATCACGGACTGGCCGGTCGCCGCGATGCTCACCGCGAGATTCGCCGCGGTGGTCGACTTCCCATCGCCCGGGAGCGGGCTCGTGATCACGATGACGCGCGCGGGGTGGTCGACATCGACGTACTGGAGGTTGGTGCGGAGCTCGCGCATCGCCTCCTTGTGCGCGAAGGAGCCCCGCCCGTCTCGGATGTCGTCGAACGAGAACACGGCGCGTCCGGATGCCAGTTCCTTCTCGACCGGCAGCACACCGATCACGGAGGCGTCGACCGCCTCCGTGATGTCGTGGACCGAGCGCAGGCGCCGGTCGAAAGCGCGCCGCACGAGCGCGAAGACGATGCCCAGAACCGCTCCGCCGATGGCTCCGAGAGCCACGGCGAGTCGAACGTTCGGAGACGACGGCGACGTGGGGAGCCGGGCGGAATCCCCCGCGATCAATTGGACCGCCCCCTCACCCGAGCCAGGGGATTGCAGGCCGTTCACCTCCTTGGTCATGCCGCGGATCCACGCCTCCGCCAGGTCTCGAGCAGATTCCGGCGTCGGCCCGTTGGCCTGGACCTTCACGTTGACCGTGTCGACCGGGTTGGACACCTGGATGCGCTGCACCAGAGATTCCGGACTGTCCGTCAGGCCCAGATCCTCCCGGGCGGACTCCGCGACGCTGCGCCAGTACCCCATGTCGATGAACGACTTGACCTTCGACAGCGCCAGCTGGTCGCCGGCGAGAGCCGCCCCGGTGGAATTGTCGGAGGTCACCGCGGCCACGTAGCCGCTCGCATCTGCCGTATACACACGGGGCTGCAGCGCGCTCCACCCCAGACCGACCAGGCCGCCGGCGACGGTCAGGGCGACGATCGCCTTCCAGTAGGCCCGCAGAACGCGAACCACCCGCTGCATATCCACTCGATCCCGCCTTTCCCACGCCCGGCGACAGGCCGCCGAGCCGGACGCAGCATAGGCAGACACGAGCTCCACCTCGCGACGCCCCTCACCGGAAGCGCCCCGGGCGAGGGCCCGAGACTCCCCGCCGCGCCCCGGCCGACGGGGCGGGGAGTATGACGCGGAAGGGGTGATGAGGGGATGACGCCGGGGATGAAAGACCCCCTCACGGGAGAGGAGTCGAATGAATCACCCCCAATGATCAGCAGTGCGCGCCATCACGCGAGACACCGATCGCCCTTCCCTCAAGCCCGGAGGGAAAGGGACGACGGTCACCGAGTTGGAGATACCCGATGCTGATCGACCTGGACACCTCACCCTCTCTCGCGCGCGCCTCCCGCCGCGCGAGCCGATTCTGGACTCCTCGCTGCGACACGGTGACGACGTTGAAAGACGCCGTGACCAGCGATGTGGTGCTTCTCCGCGGCCCCGCGAGGGTCGGGAAGACGTCACTGCTCCGACAGTTCGCCACCGCTCTCGTGGACGACCCCGACATCGGAGTCCAGCTGATCGACGCGGCGCAGATCACACCCGAGAGGTTCGAAAGGGTCTCGGCGGCGTTCCAGGAGGGGCCCGCGCAGCACGTCCTCCTGGTCGACAACCTCACGGACAAGCAGGGGGTGACCTCCGAACAGATCCTCGACCTCCTCCGCGCGGACGGCGATCTCCGCGTCGTCGCGGCCACCCGGCATGTCACCCGTTTGGAGAGCCCCTTGGTCACCCTCGAGTTCGATGTCCACGTGGTTCCGCCCGCGGATCTCCTGATGTCGCGCGCCGAGATGGCTCTGGTGTTCGAACTCAACGGGGTGGAGATCACGGATGCGGCTCTCGACGTCGTCATGGCGCGCACGCACGGGTGGCCGGCCCTCGCTCAGCTCGTGAGTTCGCGCCTTCGCCTCGAAGGACTCTCGCTCCGCAGTCGCGACGAGGCGGAAGCCATCGCGGAGTACGCGAGTCGATCCCTGACCGGCGACATGGAACAGCACCTGACGACGCCGATCACCGACGATCTGCGCCTGCTCGCCGTCGCACCGTTCATCAACGTCGAGCTCGCCGAGGCCATCGGAATCGACTCGACCACCGCGACGGCCCAGCAGCTGCTGTCCGAACTCCAGGACGCGGGCTTCGTCTGGCCGAGCTCGACCCGCCTGGTCCTCGCGGAGCCCGTGCGAGCGCAATGGCTGCGCGAGATCGAGACCCGGCGACCCGCAGAGGTCGATCGAGCGCGCGTGCGGCTGCTGGAGCATCTCGTCGCGACGGGAGAGCCCCTCCGAGCCGCACAGCTGGCCGCCGACGCCGGTCAGTGGACGACCCTCGCCTCCGTGCTGCGCTCGTCCGGGCCGGAGGTGTGGTCGCGCGACGCCGATGGCTTCCGGTCACTGATCTCTGCGCTCCGCTCGCACGGCGGTTCCGACCCGATCGTCGTCGACACCCTTCTGATGCTCGACCCCGACACAGTCACGTCATCCGAAACGCCGGTCGCCGTGATCAGCGCCCTCAGCAAGCTCCCCGAGGCCAAAGCTGCGGCGCACGGTCGAATCGAGGCACTCCTTCTCCGCGTGAGTCTGCTGCGAGCCGCGGGCCGCTTCGCCCTCGCCACCGAATCGGCCGCGCTGCTCGTCGACGCGCTTCGTCGTCGCCAGGACCTCGCAGCCGACATCGTCACCGAGGGCTGGTACCAGGTCGGCATGACGCACTTCGCGATGGGCAAGCTTCGCGACGCCTCCTTGGCGATCGGTCAGGTCGAGCGGATGGCCCCGCCTGCCCAGAAGATGCGCGCGCGTGGGGTCCTCGCCGTCATCGCCTTGTTGGAAGGCGATGTGCGTGCGGCGGAGTCCCGCATCGCGACCGCTCGAACGGACGGATGGGTCGACACTCCCTGGGGGGAAAGCCTCCGCCTGGCCTCCGCCTGGTTGTCGCTCGAGCACGGCGACGCACTCGAGGCTCGGACGATTCTCGAGTCCGTTCCGGCCACCGCATCGGCGCGCGAGCTGTGGCCCTACGCGGCCGCCACTCAAGCTCTCGCGTTCCTCCTCTCGGGGGCGGCGCCCGATGCGCTCGGGATGCTGCGGTCGTGGGGTGTTCGTGCCCGCAGCACCCCGCCGTCGCATTTCCAGTCCACGCAGATGCTCACGGCTCGCGCGAAGGTGCTCATCGCTCTCCGCCAGGCGAGGAAGGCACTCGCGTTGTTCGAGGGACCGTTCGGCCTGTCCTCGGCGACGGCTCCGGCCATCGCCCTGTCGCAGCTGTACGCGGGTCGCGCACACGAGGCGTATGTCATGAGCGTGAAGTGGGGTATCCACCAGGAGTCTTCACCTCGGGCTTCGCTCGAGAGCATGGTGGTCAGCATCGTGGCCGATATCCGATTGAACGGCTCTGCCGCACAACGGAGCACGGTGCAACGCGCGGAGGCGATCAGCATCAGGAACGATCTGTGGACTCCGTGGAGTGCGGTCGCTCCCGAAGACCGCGCGATGGTCCTCAGCGCGCTGTCCAGCGGCGCGCGTGAAAAGGTCCTGACCCGCGATTCGTTCTTCGCATCATCCGTCAGCGTCCCTCATCTCACCAAGAGGGAGCAGGTCGTCCTGGCACAGTTGACACCCGAGGCGACCATCGTCGACATTGCGCGCATCCTCGTCGTGTCGCCGAACACCGTGAAGACGCAGTTGCAGAGCCTGTATCGCAAGCTGGGGGTCTCGGACCGAGCCAGTGCCATCCGGGCTGCCCATGCCTGGGGTCTCATCGAGAGCGAAAACGAGGGGTGACCCCACTCGCCGTCGCGGCGATCACTGTCCGTCAGCGACGATCGGCGCGACGGCGATCGGCGCGACGGCGGGCCCGCACGACGATGAATCGAACGAGCACGAGAAGCAGGAGCGTGAGGACGACGCCGGGGAAGGTGAGCGGCACACCCGCGCCACGGAGTACGGCGAGCACGACGAGGAGCGCAGCTGCGGGAGCGACCCATCCGAGGACGCGCCAGGCAAGTCGTCGATTCACACGCTAACGCTAACGGTTCGCCGGCAGCGGCTCGCCTCCCGTCATCTGCCCCGTCACTCTCGAGGATGACGCTCCGGCCACGAAGTCCTCCGTCGAGCCGACGCGCTCCGAGAGGGGGATTTCTAGCGTGGGAGCCATGAACATTTCCCCGAGCGACGCCGGCTTCGCCGCCCGCGTCGAAAACCTCACGAAAACCTTCGGAGACGGCGCCAACACCGTTCGCGCGCTCGACGGAGTCTCGCTGACCGTTCGCCGCGGCGAGTTCGTCGCGGTCATGGGACCGTCCGGTTCGGGCAAGTCCACGCTCATGCACGTGATGGCGGGCCTGGATGCACCCTCCAGCGGTCGGGCGTGGCTCGGCGAGCAAGAGATCACCGGCCTGTCCGACGCTGAGTTGACGGTCCTTCGGCGGCGGCGCGTCGGCTTCGTGTTCCAGGCCTTCAATCTCGTTCCCACGCTGACCGCGGCTGAGAACATCCGGCTGCCCTTCGACCTCGATGCTCGTCGACCCTCGGCGACCGAGGAGGCACGGATCGCGAGCCTCGTCGACTCGCTGGGACTGTCGGCGCGGATGAACCATCGCCCGGACCAGTTGAGCGGCGGGCAGCAGCAGCGCGTGGCCATCGCCCGCGCTCTCGCCACGGCGCCCGATCTCGTCTTCGCGGACGAGCCGACCGGCAACCTCGACAGCAGGTCGGGGCGCGAAGTGCTGCAGCTGCTTCGGACGGCGGCGCAGGAGTTCGGTCAGTCGATCGCCATGGTCACGCACGACGCGGTAGCCGCGAGCCGCGCCGACCGAGTCGTCTTCGTGGCCGACGGTCGCGTCGTCGCCGACAAGCCCGGCCAGACCGCCGAGGAGATCTCGTCGTTCATGCTCCGCGCGGAAGGGGCTGCAGCATGACCGCCCCCGCCGTCACTCCCCCCGCACGCCGGAGCGCTGCGGCCTGGTTGCGCGAGCCCGGCATGGGTGCCACCGTGCTGGTCGGCGCGATCTCGACGGCGTTCGGTGTCGTCCTCCTCTCGGTCACCGAGTACGTCGCCACCCTCATCCGGACGCAGCCCGGACTCGAAGGGGTCGAGGGGGTGCAGAGTGTGCTCACCATCGCGACGACCGTCCTGGTGGGCCTGTCGATCTACGTCGGCGCGGTGGTCACCGCGAACACCTTCGCCACCGTGGTCGCGGGGCGGACACGCCGTATCGCGCTTCTGCGGCTGCTCGGGTCCTCCGCTCGACGTGAGCGGACGATCCTTGCTCGCCAAGGTCTCGTTCTGGGGTGCCTCGGTGCGGCGGCGGGGTTGATCGGCGGTCTCGTCGTCTCTCTCGTCGGACTGCGACTCGCGTCGAACGCGTGGGGGCTGGACGTTCAGTGGACCGTTCTCCGTGCCGATCTCGCGGCTCCCTCGATCGCCGTCATCCTCGTCACGTGGGCAGCCGCATGGGTCGGTTCGCGGCGGGTGGGGGTCGTCACCCCCGTCCAGGCGCTCTCGAATGCTGTGGAAGCGCCGCGTGAGCGGGTCGTCGCGCGACGCGGCCGTCATGTCACGGCGGCCGCGCTGGCCATCATCGGGACGGGGCTGCTGGCGGTCGGTATCGTCGTGGGGGGAGTGTCGTCGTCGGGCATCCTGTTCAGCTTCGTCGGAGGAGCGCTTTCGTTCACCGGGATCATCCTGGGTGCCACTCTCTTCCTTCCACCGGTGCTACGCGGGGTGGGAGCGTTGTTCGGGCGGAGCGTCGTCGCTCGGATGGCAGCGGCCAATGCCCTCCGGCATTCGGAACGCTCCTCGCGGATGGCGGTCGGCGTCGTCATGGGTGTGACCCTCGTGACCATGTTCGCCGTCGCGTCAGCCACCTCGACGCGCTTCTTCCACGTCGTCCTCGGCGAGGATATCCCCGCCGAACTCTCCCTCTCCGTCGACGTCTTCACCGGAGTGATGATGGGGCTGGTCGGGGTGTCCGCGGTCATCGCCGCGGTGGGAGTCGTGAACCTGCTGATCCTCGGCATCCTTCAGCGTCAGCGGGAGCTCGGTCTCCTTCGCGCTCTCGGACTGTCCGTCCGGCAGGTTCGCACGATGGTGGTCTGGGAAGCCGCGCACGTCGTTGTCACCTCGGTCGCGATCGGCCTCGTCTTGGGCGTGGTCTACGGCTGGGCGGGCGCGCAGTCCCTCTTCGGATGGATGCCGCACGCGGCCGGTTTCGCCGCCGGTCCCGTGTTCGTCGCGCCGGCGGTTCCGGCGTCCGCCGTCCTGGTCATCGCGGTCGCGACGGCCGCGCTCACCCTGGGCGCCTCGATCGTGCCCGCACGCCTTGCGACCCGTCTGAGCCCCGTGAGATCCCTCGCGGCTCAGGTCTGAGATCAGGACGCCGAGATGCGCTCGTCGGACGCCACCTGCAGACCGAAGACCCCGAACCACGCGATCGCGAGCGTGGCAGCGGTGAACTCGAGGTTGCCGCCGAGCACGGTGTCACCGCGGAACAGCGAGATCATGGCGCCGGTGAACGACGTGGCTCCCACGGCGACGAGCGTGGCCACGCTCGCGGCTCTCATCCACGGCCGGCGCCTCAGCGCGGCCACCTGGGCCATCGCGATGATCGCGAGCACGAACCCCATGACCGCAGAAGAAATGTGCACGAGGTCCTGCGGCAACGCGCCGGGGGTGAAGGGCACGGGGCAACCCGGCGAACACGTCACGACGGAAGCGAGCGCGAAGCAGAGGCCGCACGCGACCAGGGTCGCAGCAACCGGCCACCCTGCCCGGTACGGCCGCGCGCTGCCCACGACCGCGCGGTCGACGAGCACCGTGGCGACCGCCAGGAGCAAGAGCGCCAGGTTGAAGACGGGGGCGGTCGACATCCCGGTCGCCCCCAGCTGGCTGACGTAGTGGACGCTGGGCTCCCACGAACGGCACAGCCAGATCAGACCGGCGCTCGCGAACGCCGCGATCGCACCCGCCGTGGCAACGTGCGCGGGGCGCCGGAGTCGGCCGCTGCCGGTCGTCTCAGCGGACAGCTCCGTCGTTCGGGTCATTCGGCTCTCCGCGCGTGGTCAGTGGCCTCGCAACATTACCGTGCCCCCAGCCGCACCGCCGATGCGTGGATGACTCATCCGCGGGTCGCGGGTGATTTCCACCCGGCCTCACCGAGGGGCGCGAGCAGAGGTCGGATGCTGGTCAGGCGGGCAGAGCCTGCGGAACGCCTGCGTGCCGGGGGGCCGTATCGCGCTGCGGCTCTGCCCGTCTCTCGCTCCGGGGACGCGGCAATGACGTCGAGGCTTCGCGATCTTTCGACGGGCGATTCACCGGGTGAGGAATACCGCTCCCCGCGACGGACGAGCACCTCGGCGTGCGATTCTCTTCGGGAGCGATCAGGAATGGTTCTCCCCCAAGCACCCTTTCTCATTCGGTCGCTCTCCTCGGATGCGCGGTCTCCACACCACGGCACCCGGTCGTCGAGGCCGCGCATCCCCTTGGAACCTCCTTCGAGCTCTCCAGAGCGATCCCCCGCGTGGGGTTGAATCGAAGGGACGTCCGCGCCGGGACGCCACACCGCGAGAGGACTGCCTGTGACCGACGACCGCGAGATCGCGAACGACCACCGAGACGACACGGAAGGCGCTGGTACCGACGCCCTTCTCGACGAGCTGCTGTCGACCAGCGGTGAGGTCGACGGCACGACGGTCTTCCCCGTCGGCTTCCGCGGGTACGACCGCGAAGCCGTCGACGAGGCGATCCGGCAGCTGGTCGAGCGAGTCCGCCGAGCCACGGAGGACTCGCAGGATGCCAAGCGCCGCGCCGAAGCGATGTTCGCTCAGCAGCGCGCCGAGCACGACGCCGAACTCGAGGAGTCGGCCCGAAGGTACTCCGAAGAGGTCGCCGGCCTGCAGGAGCAGCTTCGCGCGGCTTCCGCGCGGGCCGCCGACGCGGAGTCTCAGGTGCACGCGCTGTCGGACGAGTTCGCGTCGAGGGAAGACGACGATCCCCAGCGGGGCCGTGAGCACTTCGACGCGATCCTCCGCGTCGCCGAGGAGCAAGCCGGTGTCCTCGTTCAGAATGCCGTCGCTCAGGCCGAGCGGCTCTTGGCGAGCGCCCACGACGAAGCCGCATCGATTCGCGATGAGGCCCTCGCCGAGCAGGACCGTCTCCGCGCCGAGGCGCAGCACGACGCTGATCAGGTTCGTCTGCGCATCGAGACCGAATCGACCGCCCACACCGCCCGCCTCGAGCGCGAGGGCGCACACGCCGCCGAGAAGGTCGCCCAGGCCGAGCGCGAGGCCGTCGCGATCCGCACAGAAGCGGAGAAGGGAGCGGCCGCTCTGCGCTCGATGGCGTCTCGAGAGACCGGGGAGCTCCGCGCGAAAGCCGAACGCGATGTGCGGGAGATGACCGCGCGGGTCCTCGAGTTCGAAGAGTCGCTGACACGCCGCCAGGATGAGGCGCAGCAGGAGTTCCTCGTCCTGCACAACCAGGCCGTCGCGCACGCGGAGCGCATCACCGGCGATGCGAGCGAGCAAGTCGCCGCCGCCCTCGAGCACGCCCGTCGCATCTCCGCCCGTGCGGACGATTACGAGCGTCTCGCTCGCGCTCAAGCGCAGCAGGTCGAGGCCGATGCCCAGGTCAAGGCCCGAGAGATCCTCGACGCCTCCCGCGAGCGTGCGCAGCGTATCGCCGACAAGATCACCGAGCATGCGGCATCCGTCCTTCGCGACGCCGAAGACCGCACGCGCGACCTGCGGTGGCAGCAGCAGCAGCTCGGCAGCTTCATGTCGGAGATGAACGAACTGCTCCGCGCCGCGCCGCGCGGCGGGTCCGCGGGGGCCGACTTCGGAGACGAAAAGTCCACCGACGAGAGCGCCGATGATGCTGCCGTTCCTTCGGAGAGGGAAGAGACGACCGCCGATGAGGAGAACGAGCGCAGCTGAGGCGGGCGCCGTATGAGCCGCCGATCGGATGGCTCCGCTACGCCGATGTGATCGCGCCCGCTCTAGGCTGGGGGCAATCGAAGGGAACCGGGATGGACAGTCGTCGATCACGCCCGATGGGCGCTGCCCTCAGCGCCCTCGCCGCCCTCGTCTTTGCGACGCCGACACTGTTCCTTCCCGCCGACGCGCACGCCTCGGTGAAACTGGTGTTCATCGTGGGCGGGTCCGCGCTTTTCGCGTTCGGTGTGGTCCGCGTCCGCGCGGAGGGCGCGGAAACGCGCGAGCCGAAAGATGACCGCCCGATCGACTGAGGTCCACCCCGGTTGCGCGGGGGCAGAGAGTCTCAGGCGGCGCGGACCAGAGACCTCTGGGCCGCAGAGCGAGCCGGTGCCTTCGCGGGAGCGGTTGCCTGCTTCTCGTCGACCGTGACGTCGAGGCTCAGGCCACGCGCGGAGTTCGCGTCGTTGGCGAGGCGCTTGAGCAGTTCCTGGTCGAGGGACTCCGGCTGCTCGGAGTCGAAGACGAAACGCAGAGGAATCGCGGGCTGGAGCCAGATCGTCGATCGACCGGCGGGCTCGTCGGCGCGGTGCGTCCAGGAGAGGGTGAAGCTCTCGCCGCGGCGGAGCTTGGTCGCGGCGACGACCTTGACATGGGCGAGCATCCGGTCGTCGACCAGGATCGGCTCGGGGGTGGTTCCGTAGAACAGCTTCGCCATGATGTTTCCTCTCCTCGTTGCTTGGTTAGGAACTTACTAGGTAGACTAGCGAATAGGCAAGCGAGATATCAGGCAGATTTTCGGAGGACATCCATGACCGACATCGATGCGAGTCCCCCGTCGTACTGGTACAGCGACAGCACGGAGGACGAGCGCGGAGCGCGCGTCATGGAGGCCCTGCGCGCCTATCGCGCCGCGGAGATGTCCATGCGGCGGCGAACCCGGGCGTCGATGTCGATGGGCGAGAACGAGCTGCTCGTCCTCCGCTTCCTCACCCGACGGGGCCGCCGGCACCACGATGTCACGCCGATCGATCTGGCTCGCTACCTCGGGATCTCGACGGCGTCTATGACCGCTCTCCTGGATCGTCTGGAGAAGTCCGGTCATCTCGAACGACAGCCGCACCCGAGCGACCGACGGAAAGTCCTCATCGCCGTGACAGCGCACACCGAGAGTGACATGCGTCACGTGCTGGGGAACATGCACGCGCAGATGATGCTCGCGACGCACGGGATGAGCGAGACCGAGGCTGCGGCGGTCATCCAGTTCCTCGAGCGCATGCGTGGCGCCGTCGACGGCGTCGGAACGGCGCCGATCCCGCACACGTCGGGAACCCCGGACGTGGCGGCGTGACAACTCACGTCGAGTCCCGCCTGGATCTGCGCGTCGACCACGCCACGGATGCGGTCTTCTCCCTTGCGGTCGCGCGAGGCTGGGCACGGAGTGACAACCTCACGCTGACGGTGGACGGGCGTCCGCTCGCCGCCGAAGAGATCGCGGACGAGCACGGAACCCGCCTCCATCGAGCGACACTCCCCGAGGGAGAGGTCGTCGTGCGGTATCGCGCCGAGGTGGAGCGGCCGACCGAGCCCGTGGCATCCGATGTCGTCGACCCGCTCCGGTACCTTCGGCCGAGCCGATTCATCCCGTCCGACGAGCTCGCCGCCACCGCCCTGTCGTGGTTCGGCGGCGCCACCCCCGCCGAGAGCGTGCGGAACATCCCCGACTGGGTCGCCGCGCACCTGTCCTACGTCCCCGGCTCGAGCGGCCCGACCGATACGGCGATTCACACGCTGCTTCTCCGGCAGGGCGTCTGCCGGGACTACGCGCACCTCACGGCGGGACTGCTGCGAGCGGTCGGAGTTCCCGCGCGACTCGTGTCGGTCTACGCTCCGGGCCTGAGCCCGATGGACTTCCACGCCGTCGTCGAGGCCTTCGTCGACGGCCGATGGGAGGTCGTGGATGCCACACGCCTCGCGCCCCGTCCCGAATACGTCCGGATCGCCACCGGCCGCGACGCCGCCGACACCGCTTTCCTCACGACCCTCTCGGGCGCGGCCACGCTCGAGAACGTCGAAGTCCTGGCCGTGGCGGGCGGGGATCTGTCACCCGACGATCCGGCCGCGAGCGTGCTGCTTCCCTGAATCCTCCTCGCGGTGGAGTTTCCGCCGGCTCGACCTCGCTACCGTCGAGGAATGGATGCCGCTCCGAGCCCCCGACCTCGCCACGCCACGCTCTCGGCACTGTTCGTCCTCGCGCTCCTCGTCCTGACGTTCACGGGTGCGCCGCTCGCACGCGCCGACGTCGACGACTTCACCTTCGACTCGTTCGACGCCGACATGGTTCTGAGCCGCAGTCCGGACGGACACGCGGCGCTCGAGGTGACGGAGACGATCGTCGCGCGCTTCCCCGACGAGGACCAGAACAAGGGGATCGTCCGCGTCATCCCCGACGACTACGACGGGGTCCCTCTGCACACCGAGGTCGTCTCCGTGACCGACGGCAGCGGATCGGCGGTGCCGTACGAGGTCGAGCAGAGTCGACGGGAGGTGCGAGTCCTCACCGGGGACGACACCTACGTGAGGGGCGTCCAGACCTACATCATCTCGTACACGCAGCGAGACACCATCCGTGCGTTCGTCGACACAGACGCCGACGAGTTCTACCGCGGAATCAACGGCACGGACGCCGCCCAACCGTTCGGCGAGGTCACCGCGCGACTGACCCTGGACGCCGAACTGGCAGCCGCCGCCCTCGACGGCGCCGCGTCCTGCTACCAGGGCCCGCGGGGCTCCACGACGCGCTGCGACATCTCCGCGGCGGGCGGAGGAGGGACGCCCCTGACGTGGTCCGCTCGCGCGACCGCTCTCGGGCCCGGCGAGAACATGACCATCGCCCTCGGGTTCGTTCGGGGCACGTTCGTCCCCGGCGAGGTATACCGCACTCCGCTCGAGCAGTTCTCGATCGACAACGCTCCGCTCCTCGGCGGCGTCTCGCTCGGCGCGGTCGGGCTGGGTGCCGCGGGCGTCGCCGCGGCTCTCGTGGCGCGCCGGCGGGGACGTGACGCGGCTGGGCGAGGGGTGATCGTCCCCGAATACGGTCCTCCGGACGATGTCGACGTCCTCGAGGGCGCCGAACTGGTCCAGCGGGGACGGGCCGGGGTGCCCGCCGCGATCCTCGACACCGCGATCGCCGGTCATCTCCGCATCATCGACGACCAGGTCGACTCGAAGAAGCTGATCCTCGAACTCGTTGACGCGGAGGATCCCACACCGCTTCGGCGTGGCATCCTGAACGCGGTCTTCGGCGCCGACGCGCAGCAGGGCGCGCGCGTGACACTCGGCCCTCAGAGCCAGGACGTCGCGATCGCCCTTCAGGCGCTCCCGAAGGCCGCAGCCGCCGAACTCCGACGGCGAGGGTGGACGGGACCACCACGGCACGGCCGTTCGGCGCTCGCCGTGTGCCTCTCGATCGGGGCCTTCATCGTCGCGATCGCGACTCTCATCGTCGCCGCCGCGGGCACCTCCCCGGCCTGGTGGCAGGTCGCCGCCGTCCCGGCGACGGTGGTGGCCGGCATCCTGACCTTCGTGTTCCTGCGCTACCGGGATCGGGTGACGGATGCCGGAGCCCCGGCCCGTGATCACCTCCAGGGATTGCGCGACTACCTGGCCCTGGCCGAAGCCGACCGCCTGCGCGTCCTGCAGAGCCCGGAGGGCGCGGAGCGTCGGCCGGTCAACGCGGGCGATCCGACCGAGATGCTCCACCTCTACGAGCGTCTCCTGCCGTGGGCGGTGGTCTGGGGCGTGGAGAAGGAGTGGGCGGAGGCGCTCGACACGCGCGTCCGCGAGACCGGCGACGATCTGCGCTGGTACGGCGGGTCGCACGGCTTCTCGACCGCGGCCTTCGCTTCGACGTTCAGCTCCCTGCAGTCGGCGAGCGCTCCCGCCGTGTCGAGCGGCAGCTCAGGGGGCTTCTCGGGCGGATCCTTCGGAGGCGGTTTCTCAGGAGGCGGGATGAGCGGGGGCAGCGTCGGTGGCCGGTGAGCTCACTCGGCGACGCGGATGACCTCGGCGACCACTCGGGGGTCCGCGAGAACGCGGAAGTGGCCTCCCGTGGAAAGACGCACGTTCTTCGCCCCGGCCAGCTCGCTCCCCTCGGGGATGTGCGGATCGAACGCACCGTAGACCGAGGTGATGCGGGTGTTCACGTCCGCCGAGGCGGCGAGCGCGCGCATGGTCGCGTCGCCGGATCGGAAGGCGCGCAACGACGGCGTCGGCATCAGTCGGCTGTAGCGGGAGCCGCCGAAGGGGGTCGCCACGGCCACCATCGCGCGGATCCGCTCTCCCGCGGGGTCGAACGCCATGACGTGCTTGCCGATGAGACCGCCTTTGCTGTGGGCGACGACGACCACGTCCCGGAGATCGCGGGCGATCAGGAGACGGGCGACGCGCTCGGCCGACTCCGTGACGGGCCGACGGTTGCCGCCGAGTTCCGCAACGACGTGAACGGGGTGCCCGCGGTCGTGGAGTGCGCGCGCGAGAGGCTCGAGGAACCGCCAGGTCTCGTAGATGCCGGGGAGGAGGACGATCGGTACGCCGTCGCCCTCGGCGAGGGCGTCCGGGAGGCTGCTCCCGCGCAGGGCCCGGGCTTGCGCGAGGACGGCGTAGACGTAGTCCTGCGCCCACCACAGACCGTTGCGCAAGATCGACATGCGCCCATCGTGCGTCACCGGCGCGCCCACGGCCAGCGGGTTGCGAAGTGCCCGCGCGCGAGCCTCGGCGGCGCGCGGAGCCGAGAGGTCAGCACGTAGAGTCGCGGGCATGGAGACCCCCGACATCCAGGCCGACGACGCATGACCGCACTCCCCACCGGACGGCAGTTCGTGCTCACATGGGGGATCCCCCGCGACTTCGGAGGGCTGACGGCCGCCCTCCTGCAGCGGTCGCGCCTGTTCGACCGACGAGGCGATGTCCCCGTCCACGTCCTCACCTGCGACGATCGCGAGGATGCCGCCGAGGTCGCGGCAGAGCTGACCCGTCGCGGTGCGCTGTCCGAACGCGTTCGTGTCACGAATCTCTGGGACTGGTTGCGCGAGAACGATCTCCCCGGCCGCCGCGTTCGTGCGGCGGACGGTTTCGATCCCCTGCCGGACTCGGCCGTCGAGGAGCCGACGGGAGGACTCACCCGGCGTCGCATCCGAGTCGACGCGAACGGTACCGTGCAGCAGATCGACCACCTGCGCGCCGACGGCACGCTGGCCGTGAGCGACCGGCGAGACGTCCCCCGCGCTTCGGGCCGGAGGCGACGCGTCGTGATCGCCTGCGACCCGGACGGCACGCCGCGGGCCGCGTGGAACGGAGTTCGCGAGGTCTACCGTTCATGGTTGGACCACCTGACCGCCGGCGAGCGCTCTTTCCTCCTCGTCGACAGCAAGGCGATGGCGCGCTTCGCCGCGGACTACCGGCGCCCGCACGTCGTCGTGCTGCACATCGTGCACGGCTCTCACCTGACGGACGACGGGACGGCCATCCGCGCGTCCCGCGCCGAGGTGTTCGGCCGGCTCGGTGCGTTCGACGCGGTGGTGTTCTGCACCGAGCGACAGGCGCGGGATGCGCGGCGACATGCGGGACCCCTCCCCCTCCTGGCGGCGGTGGCACATCCCGTCACGATCCCGCCGGATGTCGACGTCACCTCTCCGCGGCGCGGAGCCGTGGTCGTGTCGCGCCTGGCACCCATCAAGCGGGTCGAGGACGCGGTCGACGCTGTGCGGCTGGCGCGGCGCGACCACCCGGGTCTCACGCTCGACGTCTACGGGGACGGTCCGAGCCGTTCGCTCCTCGAGGCGCGCGCCGCTGCGGACCCCGCCATCCGCTTCCGGGGTTTTCAGCCCGCGGCCGTTTCCGCCCTGGCCACTGCCTCGGTGCTGCTGATGACGAGCCGGTCGGAGGCATTCTCGATGGTGGTGGCCGAGGCGATGGCATCCGGATGCCTGCCCATCGCGTACGACGTGCCCTACGGCCCCCGCGAGCTGATCGACGACGGACGCACCGGCTGGCTCGTGCCGGCGGGGGACGTGGCCGCGCTGGCCGACGCCGTGCGGCATGCGGCGGACCTCGACGACGCGACGCTGACTCGGATGCGTCGAGATGCGATCGCCCGCGCGCGCCTCTACGACGAGAGGGCGATCCTCGCCAGGTGGGCGCGTACCCTGCGACGGGCGGATCGTCGGCATGCGCTCCGTCGCCGCACGTGGCGATTCCGTGAGGTGCTGCGGCGCCGCCTTCGAGTTCGCTGAATCCGGTCCCAAACGCCCCGGATCGGCGTACCGTTCTTCTCACCCAGCCCCGGCATCGCCGGCGCGGATGACGCCCCTTCACCGGCGCGTGCGACGACCCTCGTCCGTCGAGCCTCTCCCCCACCTGGCTCCGGACGAGGGCCGCCGCTCTTTAGGCGGGTCGTCAGCGGTCTTCGCCGTAGGCGCGGATGCTGCGCAGATCGTCCTGCAGGTCCTCGTTCGGAAGATCGTCGTCCTCCACGGCGGCATCAGCGGAACGCTGCTCCTGTGCGCCGGCCTTCTTCTCCTCGGGTGCCGCGTCCGTGGCACCGTCCATGACGGGGGCGTCCTGTGTCTCTTCTCGATCGGTCATCGTCGTCCTCCTCGGAATCGGTGATCACCGGCATCCTGACGCCCGTCGCCTGCGACCGTCCGGGGCTTGCGCGGATGGTCGCGGGATGATGAGTGCATGGGGTGGCGGCGCTCGAGGGCGGCCCCTTCGACGTCGACGTTGGGCACGATTCGGTCGAGCCAGCGGGGCAGCCACCAGGCGGAACCGCCGAGAACGTGCATGATCGCCGGAACCAGGAGCATGCGCACGATGAACGCGTCGAACAGCACGCCGAGGGCGAGTCCGAGGCCCATCGACTTGATGATGACCGAGTCGGAGGCGATGAATCCCGAGAACACCGCGATCATGATGATCGCTGCCGCCGTCACGACGGTACGACCGGCACGGAAACCTTGCGCGACGGCCAGCCTCGGTGCCGCCCCGTGTGCCCACGCTTCGCGCATTCCGGTGGCGAGGAAGAGCTGGTAGTCCATGGCGAGACCGAACAGGATGCCGACGAGGATGACCGGCAGGAAGCTCAGGATCGGCCCCGGGTTGTGCACGCCGAGCAGCCCGCCGAGCCATCCCCACTGGAACACCGCCGTGACCGCGCCGTAGGTCGCGAACAGCGAGAGCACGAAGCCAGCCGTCGCGATCAGCGGCACCAGCAGCGAGCGGAAGACCATGACCATGATCAGGAACGACAGCCCGACGACCACGACGAGGTAGATCGGCAGCACATCGGCCAGCCCCTCGGAGATGTCGATGTTGATCGCCGCGGCTCCCGCGACGCCGAGGTCGATGTCGCCGTTCACCGGCGGCAGAGCCCGCAGATCGCGCACGAGCTGCTCGGTCGACACCGCGTTGGGCCCCTCTTGCGGGATGACCTGGAACGCGGCGAGCGTGCGGTCGTCGGACACTGCGACTGGGGCCACTGCGGCCACGTCGTCCTGGGCGAAAAGCTCACGCGCGACGTCGAGCTGCAGGCCCTGCACGTCGCCCTCCGTCGTGCCGGCGGGAAGGGAGGCCGTGACGAGCAGCGGAGCGTTGGCACCCGCACCGAAAGCCTCTTCTGTCCAGGTGAAGGCCCGATAGGCGGTGGAATCCTCCGCCTCGGATCCTCCGTCGGGAAGACCGAGGCGCATCGAGAGAGCGGGAACGGCGATGACGAGCAGCGCGGCCGTGGCCACCACCATGGTGACGACGGCACGGAGCGTCGACATGGGGCGCACGGGCCGGCCCACGGTCGCGACAGGAACGGTGCCGGTCCGAGCAGCCCGGCGCGGGTGTTCGTCGACGTCGACCGAGGCCGGGCGGGTGTCGCGCCCGGAGTGCGCCGACGCGTCGGTCGCGGCTGCCGCACGGGCACGCGCCTTCTTGCTGAGGATTCGCGTGCCCGCCAGGCCCAGCAGCGCGGGAATGAGCGACACCGCAATCAGCACGGCGACGAGGACGCTCACCGCGCCGGCGGTGCCCATGAGGCCGAGGAACGGAATGCCGGTGATGTTCAACGCGAGCAGGGCGACGATCACCGTCGTGCCGGCGAACACCACGGCGTTGCCCGCCGTGCCGTTGGCCAAGCCGATGGACTCGACCACGTCGGCCCCCTGCAGAAGCTGCCGACGATGGCGGTAGAGGATGAACAGGGCGTAGTCGATCCCGACGGTCAGGCCGAGCATCACCCCGAGGATCGGGGTCACGGATGCCATCTGCACCAGACCCGAGAAGGACAGGGTCGCCATGGCGCCGATGGCTACGCCGACGAGCGCCGTGATGATCGGGAACGACGCGGCGAGCAGCGAACCGAGCACGACGATGAGGACGATCGCCGCGATCGCGACGCCGATGGCCTCGCCGACACCGAGGATCTCGGGCACGCCCTGCGAGATCTCGGTGTTGAACGCCACGTCGGCCCCCCGAAGGGGTTCGGCGGTGAAGTGCTCGACCACGGCTTCTTTCGACGCCTCGGGGAGCTCGAGCCGGGGCTTGTCGAAGGAGACGTTGACGATCGCGGTCGATCCGTCCTCGGAGACCAGGCGGACGGCATCCGCGAACGTGAGAAGTTCGGCACCGTCGGCGAGCTGCGTCTCCTGCGCCGCGATCTGCGCGAGCCCGTCGGTCACCTGCGTTCGCTGCTGCTCGAGCGCGGCGCGCTGCTGATCGAGCTGCGCCTGCTGCGCGTCGAGGGCGTCGAGCTGCGCCTGCTTCTGCGCATTCGGGAGAGGTGCCGCCTCGACCTGGGCTCGACCGGCGGCGAGTTGCTGCTGCCCCGCGTCGAGTTGGGCCGCGCCCGCGTCGAGCTGCTGCTGCCCCGCTTCCGCTTGCGTGCGCGCATCCGCGAGCTGCTGGCGACCATCGACGACCTGTTGTCGCTGGTCGTCCAGCTGCTGTTGGGCCGAGAAAGGGTCGGTGACCCGTGCCACGTCGGGGAGATCGTCCGCGGACGCGACGAGCGCACTGATCTCGCTCTTCTGCGCGTCGGTGAGAGCGGATCCGTCGGCGGTGCGGAACACGACCGTGCCGGAGGCCCCGCTGAAGTCGGGCAGCTCGTTCTGGAGTTTCGCGATGACGTCTCCGGATGCCGTCCCGGGGATGTCGAAACTCGAGCTGAGGCCCTTGAACCCGATGAGGAAGCCGCCGACCACGATCCCCAGGATGACGGCCCAGGCGACGATCACGGTCCATGCCCGGCGGGCTGCGAACGTCCCGAGGCGGTGCAGCAGTTCGGCCATGAAGGGTTCCTCTCGCGTGGCGCACAAGAGAGCACCGTCGGCTCCGACCAGTCGGCGTAAAGATAACACGGACCGTCTCGTCTTTTCTGGGGACCTCATTCAGAATGTGTGACATGGCTCTTCCGCGCAGTGGCCCCGTTCGCAGTGAGGCCGCCCGCCTGGCGATCCTCGAGGCAGCGGCAGCGCTGTTTGCCGAAAGCGGGTACGACCACCTCACGATCGAGGGCATCGCGCGGCGCGCGGGCGTCGGGAAGCAGACGATCTATCGCTGGTGGTCGAGCAAGGGAGACGTGATCGCCGAGGCGATCCTCGAGGGTCACCTCCTGGGCGGTCGCCGTCACCTTCCCGACACGGGCGACGCACGCGCCGACCTCGCGGCGTGGCTCACCGAGCTGTTCGCCCTGCGCGCGAGCCCCGACGGAGAGGGGCTCCTACGATCGTTCGTCGCCGCGGCCGCGGAGAACGCCGAGATCGGCTGCCGCCTTCGCGAGGCCATCCTCGCCGCGCCCCTCATGGAGCGTCTGTCGCAGGCGATGGGCGGAACGAGCGGGGCGCGCCTCGAGGCGGGCGCGGAGGCACTGCTCGGCGCGGTGATCCTGCGAGCGCTCAGTCGCGAGGACTTCGACGCCGACGACATGCGCGCCCTCGTCGACGTCGTCACGAGCGGGTCGCCCCCAGTCCCCTGACCCGAGGACAGTGACGCTGCACGACCCGTACACGGCACCCGCACGGCGACCCCTCCACGGACTAGCACAGCGCGCGGATCGAGGTCCAGCCCCCGCGTGGTGACGCGCGTCCGCTAGAATCGCATTCAGCAAGGGGAGTACTCCCACCGCGACGTTCTCGTCAATACGGCCACGCCATCGTGGACCCGGGACGTCGGCCCATCTCACCGGGTGGAGGAGACCTTGGTGTCTTGTCGTACACCTATTTCCCTTGGAGGTCTCCATGGGCGTCACCCCGCTCATCTGGATCATCACGATCGCCGTGACGATCGCGTTCTTCGTGTTCGAGTTCTTCGTCCACGTCCGTAAGCCCCACGAACCGACCATCGGCGAATCCGCCCGATGGTCCGCCTTCTACATCGGTCTCGCCCTGCTGTTCGGGGTCGGCATCGGCGTGTTCTCGGGCTGGACCTACGGCGGCGAGTACTTCGCCGGGTATCTGACCGAGAAGGCGCTGTCGATCGACAACCTCTTCGTGTTCCTGATCATCATGACCGGGTTCGCGGTGCCCAAGAAGTACCAGCAGAAGGTGCTGATGATCGGCATCGTCATCGCGCTCATCATGCGCGGAGGATTCATCGCCGTCGGCGCGGCTCTCATCGAGAACTTCTCGTGGATCTTCTACCTCTTCGGCGCCCTCCTGCTCTTCCTCGCTTACAAGCAGGCGTTCTCCCACGGCGACAGCGACCCCGCCAACGGCAAGTTCATGCAGTTCGTGCGGCGCATCCTCCCCGTCAGCGAGGAGTACAACGGCGACAAGATGACGGTGCGCAAGGACGGCAAGCGGTTCGTCACGCCCATGCTCCTGGTGATCATCGCGATCGGCTTCATCGACCTCGTCTTCGCCGTCGACTCGATCCCCGCGATCTACGGCCTCACGAAAGAGGCGTACATCGTCTTCACTGCCAACGCCTTCGCCCTGATGGGCCTGCGCCAGCTGTACTTCCTCATCGGCGGTCTGCTGGAACGCCTCGTGTATCTGGCGCAGGGCCTGGCCGTCATCCTCGCGTTCATCGGCGTGAAGCTCGTCTTCCACGCTCTCCACGTCAACGAGGTGCCCTTCATCAACGGCGGCGAGCCGCTGCTGTGGGTGCCGGAGATCCCGATCTGGTTCTCGCTGCTGTTCATCGCCGCGACGGTGGCGGTGGCGACCTGGCTCAGCCTGCGCAAGACGCGGAACGATGCTCAGAAGGCCGATCGAACGACCTTCGACGACGAGAAGGTGATCCACGCGCCGGAGGATTGACGCTGCGCTGACGGGCCCGCGGCGCACACCGCGGGCCCGCTGCCGTATCCGACGCCGACGCGCAACCCCGGCGAGCGCCATACGCGTGCGGCCTACCGTGGCCCGCATGACGCGATTCGGGTACACCCTCATGACCGAGCAGAGCGGCCCCCGGGCGCTCGTCGATTACGCCGTCGGCGCCGAGCGCGCGGGCTACGACTTCCTGGTCTCCAGCGACCACTACTCCCCCTGGCTCACCAGCCAAGGCCACGCGCCCTACGCCTGGACGGTCCTCGGAGCGGTCGCGCACGCGACCTCGAACGTGGAGTTGATGACCTACGTCACCTGCCCGACGGTGAGATACCACCCCGCTGTCGTGGCGCAGAAGGCGGCCACGCTGCAGCTGCTCTCCGAGGGGCGATTCACCCTCGGGCTGGGGTCTGGCGAGAACCTCAACGAGCACGTGGTGGGAGAGGGATGGCCCGCGGTGCACGCCCGTCAGGACATGCTCGTCGAAGCGATCGAGATCATCCGCGCCCTGCACACCGGCGATCTGGTGACCTACGACGGCGAGTACTTCCGCGTCGATTCGGCACGCGTCTGGGACGCCCCCGAGGGCGGGGTCCCGATCGGGGTCGCGGTCTCGGGCGAGCACTCGATCGAGCGCTTCGCGCCGCTGGGCGACCACCTCATCACGACCGAGCCCGACGGCGACATCGTGAAGGGGTGGGACGAGCACCACGAGGGCGAGTCCCGTAAGATCGGTCAGATCCCGTTCAGCTGGGATCCGGACAAGGATGCCGCTGTCGCCCGCGCTCACGACCAGTTCCGCTGGTTCGCCGGAGGGTGGGCTGTGAACGCCGACCTTCCCACGCCGGCCGGCTTCGCGGGGGCCTCGCAGTTCGTGCGCCCCGAAGACGTCGCCGACTCGATCGCGTGCGGCCCCGACCTCGATGAGCTCGCGGAGAGCGTGCGCCCGTTCATCGATGCGGGCTTCACCGACATCGCGATCGTGCAGGTCGGAGACGAGCAGCAGCAGCGGTTCGTCGACGAGATCGCCGCCCCTCTTCTCGAGAAGCTCCGCGCGCTCTAGGCCCGGCGGCGCCGGGCACATCCGTCAGTGCGGGGTGTGCCCGGTCTCGCGCACCCACTGGTCGAGCCGCCACGACGGGATGCGGAAGACCCGCGCGACGTCGGCGAGCGCGTACCCGCCCTCGACGACGGAGGCTACGGCGAACTCCTGGAGAGAGCGGAAATCCCGTCCGGCCAATGCGCCGGTCCGCAGATCCGCGAAGGTCCGGGGGGCCGGTTTCGCCGAGGCACCCGGAGCCACGAAGACGTAGGCGGACTTCTTTCTCATCCCATTGGCGAGCGCGTAGTCGTGGGCGTGGGTTGCCGCGGGCGTCGACGTCATGCGCGCCGACGGAACGACGACCTCGTCCGTCCCGAGCGGTTCCTGCGGCACCCAGGGTGCCTGCGGAAGCGGGCCGCCCCAGACCTTCTCCGCGGGCTGGAACGGTGGAACGTCCGATGCACCCCTCACCGGATGCCGCTCATCAGGCACCTCGACTTCACGCGCTGTGTCGCCCGAAGCGGTGACCCAGGGGGCCGGGGGAATCTCTCCTCCCCACACGACGGGGCTCGGCACGACGTACGGGCTCAGGGGCTCGGCATCCGCACCGTTGCTCGCCGTCTTCGTCGCGTCTTCGAACAGGTCGGCGAGACCGATCTCGAAGGTGTCGGCGATCGCTACGAGCGTGGCCAGCGAGGGTGCGGCGCGGCCCGACTCGACGGCGCGCAGTCGACTCTCCGAGAGTGCTGACTCGAAGGCGAGGTCGCTCAGCGACATTCCTCGACCTCCGCGGAGGAGCCTGACTCGATCGGCGAGCGCACGGAGGACCTCGTCGAGACGGTCGGATTCGAGGTCTTCACTCATCGCTGCTCCCTCACCGCGGGTGCATCTGCGACAGGGGCATCGTCCCCCCACTGCGGCAGACGCCGCTGCTGAACGCGGACCAGCCGTGAGATGGTCGCCAAGGAATACCCTCCCTCGACGAGAGCGGCAGGTGCCGCGGCGAGAGCGGCATGGTTCTTGGGCACCCCCGATGCCCTCCCCGGTTGCTCGCCGAAGGACACGTCGACCAACGCTCTCCCCTCAGGCGTCGAGTATTGCGAATGGATGCCCGGGGGAGACACTGAAGATTACCGCGAGAGCGGCGCGGACGGGAAGGCCGTCCGTGACGAGCACGCCCTGGAACACATCGCCCGGGATCGTGGCATCCCGCACAACAGGCAATGCCTCGGCTCCCGGAGGACTTCGACGCCCGTCGGAGCGCGGGGCGGTTGCCGGAGCGAGCGATGTCGTGGACGCGGGTGCGCACGCGCTCACCATCCTGCCCGCATCCCCGCCGCCCGATCGTGCGGAACGGCGGGGCATCGGTGTCGTCAGGCTCCGTCGCGCAGGTCGCGGAAGAAGCTGTCGACGTGCGCGCGCAGACCCTCGATGCGGCGGTCCCGTGCGGCCGCGGCATCGTGCCCGAGGTACGCCGGAGGATCGAGACGCCGGACGTTCCGCGAGCACTCGAAGTTCGCGCAGAGCAGGGTGCCCACGGTGTTTCCCGCGCGGCCCGCCTTGCCCGCGCGCCGAGCGGCGAAGAAGACGACGTCGTTGGGCAGCGTCACGTCGGCGCACCAGGAGCACTGCGGACGTGACCGCGTGGGCTGCTCGGCCTGGCGCAGTTGCAGACCGACCGGCTTTCCGTCGATCTCGGCGACGACGAACCCGAGGAGGGGCGTCTTGGGGTCGCGCCAACCGAAGTAGTCCAAGCGGTCCCAGTCGTTCCCGTCGAGATCGGTGGGGATGACCAGGGCGTTGCGTTCGCGCGTCGAGACATTGACGAACGAAGAGCGTACGGAGGCAGGGGTGAGAGCGTGCATGAAGGAATCCCGTCGATGGGCTGCGCGACCATCGGCCGTGCAGCAGAATGCCGCGCGCAGCAGTGCTGCGCGCGAGCGGAGACCCGGCCGCCCGAGGGGGGCGGTGGGCGGAAGGGCGCGACCCGAGATGTCGGGCCCGCGCCGGCGCCGGTCAGCCGGCGAGAGAAACGGCGCGGTCGGCGCCTCTGCCGCCGGCGTTTCGCACGCCGACGACCCCCTCACGCCCGGTGGGCATCGACGAGGAGACGGGGGGCATGTCTCCAGGGTACGCCGCTCAGGCGCGGAACGGCTGAGAGCCGAGGACGCGCTCGACGGTCATCTCGAGCACGACGCGCTCGGGATTGACGCGCGGCTGGCGGTAACGCGCCGCGTACAGCTCGACGGCGTGTGCGACCGCCTCGGGGTCGTCGGTGACGCGTGCCGGACCCTCGAAGCTGATCCATCGAGCCCTGTCGACGGAGCACACCGCCGCGCGGCCGCTGCGCTCGGCGTTGACGAACTTCTGCGTCCCACGGGATCCGATGATCCGCACCACGCCGTCCTCGTAGGTGAACCCGACGGGCACGGCGTGGATCCTCCCCCGTCGCCCCACGGTCGACAGCGTCGCGAGGTGATACTCGCGGAGGAAGGAGAGCGCGTCGTCGGTCAGCACGGTTCCAGGGTGCCACGTCCGGCTATGTGGGTAGTGGTGCGGTCAGCGGCATCCCAGCGCCGCAGGCACGTCGCCCGCACGTACAGCTCGCCGCCACCGGCTGCGGCCACGACGGTCAACGCCTCGGAGAGATGCTCGAGAAGAACGCGGCGCGCGAGAGTGACGTGGGGCGTCCATGCGCCCGGAGCGGTGTGATCGCCCTCGCCGATCGATCCCGCCTCGGCGTGGATGGCGGCATGCAGGCGCAGCAGGGCCGCCGACGGAACGACCGAACGGGCGAGCACTCGGCTCCGTCCCAGGCCGAAAAGCACGGGAGCCCCGAGCGTCAGGCCCAGGGGCAGCCCGTCCTCGAACGTCGAACCGTCGATCTCGTTCAGGGAGGAGCGCACCAGCATCGTCACGTGCGGGCGATTGCTCGCGCCCGTGTGCTGCGCCTGACTGGGCAAGCCGGCCGCGAGCAGGGCGTCCCACTCGCGTCGCACCGCGGCATCCGATGATTCGTCGAAGGTGAGCTCGATGCTCACGACGGACTTCATACGTATGTCAGCGCGTAGACCACCACGCCGCGGCCACGAGCGCGGGC
Organism: Microbacterium sp. NPDC086615; assembly: GCF_040686055.1. NCBI lineage: Bacteria > Bacillati > Actinomycetota > Actinomycetes > Micrococcales > Microbacteriaceae > Microbacterium > Microbacterium sp. NPDC086615. The sequence continues at coordinate 90,311 of NZ_JBFBJJ010000013.1, read as the reverse complement.
TGGAAGAACAGACGCGTGAAGCGCTTGCGGTCCGTGTCGAGCCCGAAGGCAGAGCGCCGCTTGCGCCACTGATCGACGTTCCCGGGGAAGATCGCGATGAAGAAGGCCGCAAGAGCCGCGCCGATCCGCCGACGTTCCCGCGGAAGAGCGATCAGGGCGAGACCGAAGCCCGCTTCGACGACTCCGGATGCCACGACCACCAGGTCGCGATCGAGGGGAAGCCGTTCCACGAGAGCGTCGGGCACCTGGGCCTGGAAGTCGCGACGCGCGAACGTCAGGTGGGAGACGCCGGCGAAGATCATGGCCGCTGCGAGCGTCCTCCGTACGAGCGATTTCATGACCTCACCGTAGGCTCCGCCGCTCACGTCGAACGCGGGCTTGACGGGCGGGCGCGCGGCGGGGTGAACCGTCCCCGGCGCCTACGCGAGGAGGTCGGTTCGCGCAACCCCCGGCCTCCGCCCGCAGGACGGCGTTTGACTGTGACCACCAGCGAGAGGAGGAGCGCGTGACCATCACGGAGATGCCGCCGGCGGCGACCGATGACGCTGATGCCGACACCCTCCTCACACGCGCCTCAGCGGGAGACCGAGACGCCTTCGGCGAGTTCTACGACCTCACGGCTCCCCGCATCCATGCCGTGCTTCTGGTCCTGACGCGGAATGCGACACGGTCCGCGCTTCTCCTCGAAGAGGTATACGTCGAGGCATGGGAGCACGTCTTGGCGCGGGGCGTCCCGCGGTGCCCGGCGTGGGAGTGGGTGTCGCTGATCGCGCGCCGTCGCGCCGTCGCTGCGGTCTGACCCGGACTTACGCGGAAAGTGGGGCGGACCGTTCCGTCGCACCGATGTCGACGGTCAGTCCGCCGGACGAGTTCGCCGAGTTGGCGTACAACTGGAGCAGAGACGGATCGAGCATCTCGGGCTCACTATCGCCGAAGACGAAACGCAGCGGGATCGAGGGCTGGAGCCAGATCGTGCTCCGTCCCACGGCCTCGCCTTCGGGATGCCGCCACGAGAGGGTAAAGCTCTCCCCCCGTCGGAGCTTCGTCGCGATCACGACTTTGACGTGCGCCAACACGCGGTCCGGCATCTGGATGGGGTCCGCGGAGGACCCGTAGAACAAGGAGCCCATCGCGGGCCTCCTTCCGGAGTTCGTCGTAACAAAAATTTTACTAGATTCCCTAACTATCTCCTAGTGCGAAGAGTGACTTTTCCACGTCCCGAAATGAACTATCCGCTATCCCGCGAGATCCATAGGCATGCGTGATTCTCGTTTACCTAACTAGACTGTGCGATCGGGCGGTCCGGGCGACAGGAGAACGATGACGATCGTGGAGAACGACGACCCTTCGACGGTTGCCGCCCGCGCCGTCGAGCGTCTGCGCCTGGCCGAGGCACGCCTCGCCCGTCGACGCCAGACCGATTGCGGCCCGAGCGAGAACGCCCGGGCTGCCATGCGGTTGATTCTCGAGCGCGCCGACGACGCGCAGACGGTGACGCCGACCGAGATCGCTCAGGCGCTCGGCGTGTCCACCGCATCGGTGACAGGGATGCTCGACCGGCTGCACGCCGGCGGCCTGATCGGGTTCATCGCGAACCCCGACGACCGGCGCAGCAAGTTCGTCGTGCCGTTCGATCGATCCGTCGACGCCGACGCCATCGATCCCGTCACCGCGCGGATCAGGGAGTTCGCCCTCACCCTCCCCGCTGACGCGGCCGGCCACCTCGCGACCTTCCTCGACCAGGTGCGCGAGGTCGTCGACGCCGAATGCCGCTGAAGCACTAAGCCGGGCGAGCCTCGGGCGAATCCGGCTCCGGTTCGGCGATCACGGTCAGGCCGTTCGCCGAGCTCGCTTCGTGCATGAGCTCATCGATCCAGCGGCGGTTCAGCTGCGGCGGTCGGCTGCCGTAGAAGTGGAAGACGAGGGGGATCGACGGGTGGATCCAGAGCGTCCGCGTCCCGCTTCCGTCCCCGACCGGGAAATGGAACATGAAGGGTTCTCCGCGGCGCAGCTTGTTCATGAACACCATGCGCAAGTGGGAAAGCGTTCTGTCCTCGATATCGAAGGAATGACCCAGCGCGTTGTAAACCAGTTTTCCCACGAAAACAGATTACATGGCGGCGTTCGATTAATTACCCGAGAAGGAACAACGCCCTCGATCAACCCACGCTCGGATAGAGTCCAGTGCGTGGGGAGAGCGCATCGTCCGAGCCGGCAGCGCCGTCGCATTCCTCGGGTCGTTTTCCTGGTGGGTGCCGTGGTGCTCGTCGTTGCGCTCATCGCCGCGATAGCCGTCGTCGGGAACCTGGTGTCCTCGCTTTTCCAGACCCTCGCCGCCCGTCCGCCCGCCGTCGACACCCGCATCGTCGCTCCGGACGAATCGAAGGCCGCGAAAGCCGCCGGCGATGCCTCGGCCACGCCCGACGAAGCCGCCGCCGCGACGTGGCTCGCCGCTCAGCCCACGACATATTGGCTGACCCCCGAGATCGACCCCGTCGACGAGGTCTGGGACCGCGTCGCTCATCTCGCCTCCGAGGCTCGGGATCAGGATGCCGCCCTCTCCGTCGCCGTCTATGGGCTGCCGGACCGCGACTGCGGGAATCACTCGGCCGGTGGACTGGACCCCGAATCCTACCGCGACTGGACCGCGCGGATCGGCGATGCGCTTCGCAACGCACCCGACGTGCAGAAGATCGTGATCCTCGAGCCCGACAGCATCGCGTTGTCGTCCTCGTGCGGTTCTCCCGCGGATCGCGCGGGCTACCTCAAGACCGCCGTCGAGAACGTCCGCGGGACGAACACGTGGATTTACCTCGATGGCGGCCACTCCGCGTGGCATCCGGTCGACGAGATGGCCTCGCTGATCTCGGCCACGGGCCTCATCGGCGACGTGCGCGGGGTGGCGCTGAACGTGTCGAATTACCAGGACACCGCGGCGGAGTTCGCCTATGCGCACGCCCTGTCCGAGCGACTCGGGGGGACGCACGCGGTGATCGACACGTCGCGCAACGGTGCCGGCCCGGCCGGTTCCGAGTGGTGCAACCCTGCCGGACGGCTCGTCGGGCCGGCAGGCGGCTCCTTCGGCGACGGAGTCGTCGACACGACGCTGTGGATCAAGCCCCCCGGCGAAAGCGACGGCGAGTGCAACGGAGGACCTCCCGCGGGAACCTGGTGGCCCGCCGCCGCGGTCGAACTCACGCGCGAGAGCCGCTGACACCACGCGTCGAACAGTCCCCGCGCCGCCCAGGGGTTCGCGAAAGTGTGTAAAGATGTGGCTCGGTCCGTGTGGCCGCCGCGTCTCGGGGGAGAACGCGGGCACGTTTTCGTGCGAACCAGAAGAGTGGGTGCGATGAGCGACAGCACGGAGATGCTGAAGACGGCCGTGATCGTGGAAGACGATCCGGATATCCGTCATCTCCTCGTCGAGGTCTTGGAAGCGGCCGGTTTCTCGACGGTCTCCGTCGGCAACGGCATCGACGGGGTTCGCGCCGTCATCGCCTATCAGCCCCTCATCACCACTCTCGACGTCAACATGCCGGGCATCGACGGCTTCGAAGCCGCGCGACGGATCCGGGCGCAGAGCGACACGTACATCATCATGCTGACCGGGCTCGAGGAGGAGGCCGACGTCGTCCTCGGACTCGGCGCCGGTGCCGACGAGTACGTCGTGAAACCGTTCCGACCGCGCGAGCTGCGCGCGCGCATCGAGGCGCTTCTGCGCCGGCCCCGCGCCGGCGGGACCGCTGGTGCCGCCCCGCGACAGGACAGCGTGGGCCCGTCCTTCCCGGCTGCCCGCCCGGCCGAACAGCAGGCACCCGCTGCCGTCCCGCCGACGGCTCCCCCACCCGCCGCGACGAGCGTCCCCGTCGTCGTTCCCTCATCCCAGGGCCCGGAGCCCCGGGAACACGCCGGCGCGGAACTCGCGGCGCGCCCGTCGTCCGACGTCGTCGCCCGATCGAACAACGCCGTCACCCCTGGCGGCGGCCCCTGGATCGTGCACCGCGACCTCCAGCTCGACCCCGACAGCCGGATCGTGCTCGTCGGCGGCGACGAACTGGAGCTGACGCGCACCGAGTTCGACCTCCTGGCGACGCTCATGGAGTCGAAGCGACGCGTGCGGAGCAAGGCCGACCTCACGCTGGTTCTCCGAGGCGAGTCCTACGTGACCAGCTACTTCGTCGGTGAGGCCGACAAGCGGGCGATCGAGGCGCACATGACCAACCTCCGTCGCAAGCTCGGCGACAACCCCGCGAACCCGCGCTACATCGAAACGGTCCGCGGGGTGGGGTATCGCCTCACGTCCGAGTTGATGGCCGCTCCCTGATCCTTCGCCCCTCCGACGGATACAACGGATGCCTCGACCCTCCCCAGGGCCGAGGCATCCGTGTTTTCTGACGCGTTCGGGTCGCGATCAGATCGGGTGTCCGTCACACCTTGAAGCCGTGGTGACGACGGACGAGCTTGGAGAACATCAGGAGGGTCTGCAGAACGGTGACGACACCGACGATCGGCCACCCGATCCACAGGATCGACGACTGCACCATGGGGCCGACCATGACCCAGATCACGGCGAGCGCGACGGCGACGGCGAGGAGCACGACCATCGGGGCCCAGTGGCCGAGTCCGCCACCGCGTTCGGCCTTGGCCTGCATCGCCCAGTTGTCGACCTTCTTGCGGGACAGGAAGCGCGTCCACGAGCGGACGAAGTGGCTGATGCGAATCCACATGAAGATCTCGGCCGGGAAGAAGAGCACGGCGAACAGGATGTCCCGACGGTTGACGGCCTTCATCGTGCGGGCGATGCGCAGGTTCAGCAGCATGGCGATCACGGGCGGGATGAGCCACAGCGGCGAGAAGACGAACGCGCCGATCGAGAGCGATCCCGCGAGCAGGGTGAGGAACGCGACGCGGACGAACAGGTTCGTCAGCATGCCGAAGTTCTCGAACCACCGCAGGCGCAGGTTGGGGTGGAAGGGCTGGCCCTTGGTGTCACCACGCTGGCCAGGCCACATCAGCTCGATCGCGCCGTACGTCCACTTCACCTGCTGGGCGTCGTACCCGGAGAGCGTGGTCATGCCACCCACGTCGGCGCGGGCGTACGGGCTGATCTTGGTCAGGTAGCCGGCGCTCTTGATCTGCAGCGAGAGGAGCGAGTCCTCGACCTCCGAGTCCTTGACCCACGGGGTGACCTGGTGGTTCTGCTTCATCGCGTCGCGGAGCGCGTTGGTCGAGAAGATCGAGAACTGCCCGCCGAGCACGGCCATGTTGCGTCCACGGAGCATGTTCTGCAGGTTGAAGGCCGCGAACTGCGTGCGCTGCCCGGCGGTGAGGAACTTGGCCACCACTCCCTTGATGGGGCGGTCGTCGATCGTGTAGATCGCCGAGATGCCACCGATGCGGGAGTCGGAGACGGCCTCGGTCTCGAGGTACTCGACGGCTTTGCTGTCGGCGATGGTGTCGCCGTCGACGCCCAGGAGGTAGTCATAGCCCTCGACGAGCGAGTACCCGTAGTTGAGCGCACCGACCTTCTTGTCGGGGTTCTTGCCGATGTCGTGGACGAACACCTCGGTGAACTGCTCGCCGAGATCGGTGACGACCTCGTGCGGGCCGCTGTATTCGGAGGCGATCTTGACGGTGTTGTCGGACGTGTTGTTCACCACGACATGGATGACATCGGGCACGCGGGTCTGACCGAGAAGCGCCTCGATCACGGCGGCGATCGACTCCTCCTCGTTGTACGCGGGGATGACACAGCCGATCGTCGAGCGGTGGACCGAGGTGTTCTCGAGCACCGCCGCGAAGTCGTCGGCGAAGCCGTGCTCCGAGGCCGCCCCGCCGTTCACGTCGTCGGACGTGTAGGCGAGTGCCTTGGTGTGAGGGGCGAAGCTGCGCGCATCGGTCATGGCGGTGTCTTTCCGTTTCGGAGGGGTGGCGTGTCGGCCATGTCCCACTCTGGTAGGTTCACCGCAAGACGCCAGCCGGGATCCGGCATCGTCCCCGCAAGATTCCCTCAAGATCCGCTCAGGGGAGCAGGAGCAGAAAGCGCCCGCCGATGGCTGTCCTCGACCTCATCGCCGCCATCGCCGCCGCCGCTCTCTCCGTGACCGTGCTCTTCCTTGCCCACGGCCGTCACGGAGACGATCGCGGAGGGCCGCGTGCCGAGCTGGTGCGCTACTTCGGGATCGCCGCACTGGCCGCGCTCGCGTGCGCTTTCCTGAACGTCCTCGAGGAGATGGGCGGTGGCACGTTCGCCGCCGCCGTGGGTAACGCCACGAACGTCTTCGCCCCGGCGCTGGCGTGGGCGGGACTCCGACGCCTCAACGCCCGACCCGCGATCGGTGCGATCACCGCGGGCGCCGGCGCCATTCTCATGCTCGGCGTGACGTACGTCATGCCGCTCGACGACGCCATCCTCTGGAAGACCTTCGGCATCGCCGCCTTCAGCACTCTGGCCGCGATGGAGGCGCGCCGCGCACCGATCAGCGCGATCCGCGGGACATCCCTTCTCGCCGGATCCCTCGCGGTCTTCGCCGCGTACAACGCGAGCCGCCTGGTCGTCGCCGGGGCGACGGGGATCAACTCACCGCTCTGGGAGAAGGTCAGTTCCGCAGAGCTCACCTCGGTCGTGAGTGCGCTCACCATCTGCGCCGCCACCATCGCCACCCTCCAAATGGGCCGGCAACTCGACGACGACCCTGCCCCCGGGACGCGAGCGCACGACCGCGGGGCACTTCGACGCGAGGCCCACGATCTGTTGGAAGAACATTCGGCCATCGACGTGGTCGTCGTGCGCATTCCCGAAATCGACCTCATACGGGCCGCCCACAGCAACGAGCGCGCCGAGCAGATGCTCACCGCCCTCGTGGATGCCGCCCGCGAGACGCTGTCCGCGGTCGGCGCGGGGGTGCCCGCGCGCGACACCGTCTTCTTCCTCCTCCCGGCGAGCGCGGAGGTCGCTCGGGTCGAGCAGTCCGTCCGCGACGCGTTCGCCACGGCGATGCCGCTGATCGGGTACGACGACACCCCCGATCTCTTCTTCGAGCATCACCGGGTCGGTGATGTCGACGGGGTCTCGATGCTCATGGAGAGCCGCCGCCTCCGACCGCGCCAGCCTCTCCCCCACTGACATCGGGGGAGCATGGCAGGGAGGGCGCCGTGCCGAACGAGCGTCGAGGCCGGGTCAGCCCTGATCGGTCGTCTGACCCCATCCGGGCGCGCGTCCGTTGGTGTCGGTGGTGGTGCTCTGCGGCGTCGTCTGGGTGCTGTCGACGGGATAGATCGCGATGGGGAGGTATTGGTAGACGGTCTGCTGGCTGAACGACGCGTCCGTGTTGGCCGTTCCCTCGACCGCGACGCTCAGCGCGAACTCGAGAGTGATCCCGTACGTGTCGTTCGGTAGTTGGCGGATCGAGGTGGTGGGCACCAGCAGCCCGCCCTGGAAGCTGTTGAGGAGCAGTCCGCGGTCGGATCGAAGCGTGTCCGACGGCACGAGGGTGCGCGGATCGGCGCTGAACTGGAACGGGTTCGACACCTGTCCCCCGGTCTGGGCGGTCTGCGACGTGATCGAGACCGAGGAGAGGTAGACGCGGCGCTTCTGCGTCAGCACGGCCTTCTCATCGACGCGGTGATCGTAGACGTTGACCGCGAAGCCGAGCTGCTTCTCGTTGGTGGGTGTCCACTCCATCGTGCGCTTGGGGTCCACGGCCCAGACGTCCAGCCGGAGCTCCAGACCATCTTCAACCTCGGACGACAGGGTCACCGAGCCGTCGTAGGTGAAGCGCGAGTCGAACGGCATGCTGGTCGACGCCGCTTGCGGGGCGGTCGTCGGCACGACCACCGACTGATTCGTCGACGAGTGGCCCTGGAAGGCGTTGAACGCGTCGATGACCTGAGTGCACCCACTGAGGGTGATCGGTCCGACGACGAGCGCGGAAGTGATCGCGAGCACGCGCAGAGCGCGTCGGCGAGAGGTCGAGGTCACGGGTGTCTCCTGAGGGAGGGCGCTGGCGCGCAAAGGTCGATAAACGACCATCACACTGCGGGATGCAGGCCTCAGGGGGAGTCTGACCGGACGACGTGCCCCGGTGGGCACAAACGGCGAGCAGAGACAGGATGGCGCGCAGAAGACTACACCACCGTCGATACACTCGAAGACATGTCAGCGGGAAGGAGCGTCGGATCGGCAGCACCGATCCGGGCGCTGGAGCTCGACGAGGGGTCCACTCCCAGCAGTAGGACGCGTTCCGTCTGGCTCCTGCAGCTCGTTCTCGGAGCCAGCGTGGTGATCACCGTGCTGCTCACTCAGGCGCTGGAGCCGTCCCTCTTCGCCGTCTGGACGTTCTCGACGGGCGTCGGCGTCGTCATCGCCCTGACCGCGGTCGCCATCATCGTCCCCTGGCACCGCCTCCCGCGAAGCGCGGTGGCCATCATCCCGTTCGGCGACATCATCGGCATCGGGCTGCTGAGCTTCGGCACGGATCTGCGTTTCGGGTTCTTCTGGGTGTTCCCCATCACGTGGATCGCGACCCATTTCGCCGTGACCCTGTTGATCTCGACTCTCGCGACCGTCGGCGTCATCATCGTGGTCGACGCCGCCGCGAACGGGTCCGGACCGGCCACCGCTCTCCGGCTCATCGTCGTCCTCCTGTCACTGACGTTCATCGGAATCACGGCCTATCTCTCGTCGAGGCAGACCCGCGCGTTCAAACAGCTCTTGCGACGCCAAGCCAGTCGATTGCAGGGCACCCTGCAACGCGTGACGGGTCAGGAGAGGCGCGTCTCGCAGGTGCTCAACGGGCTCGACACGGGCATTGCGCGCATGTCGGCGGACGGCGAGGTCCTCGCCCTCAACGACACCTACCTGTCGTTGTACGGCATCGATCGCGACGAGCCGCAGCGCCCCGGCAGCGCCGTGGAGTACGCGACCCTGCGCGGCGAGCCGCTGAGCGAGTCGGAGCGCCCGTTCGCTCGCGCAGCTCGAGGCGAGCAGTTCGACGACGAGCGGGTCTGGCTGTTCGACGCAGACGGAGCGTGGCACGCCCTGTCCGCTTCCACCCGACGCCTCGTCTCGTCCGACGAGCCGGAGAGCACGCTTCTGATCGTCCACGACATCACCGCTCTCATCGAAGCCGAGCGCGCACGCGAACGACTGGCCGCGACGGTGTCGCACGAGTTGCGCAACCCGCTGACCGCGATCATCGGCCACGCCGATCTGGCTCTCGACGACCCTGATCTCTCGCCGAAGGTGCGGGAGCAACTCGAGGTCATCGCCGGCGCCGGGGAACGAATGCAGAAGTTGATCTCCGAGATCCTGGCGAACTCGCGAGGTGTCTTCCGCGAGAAGGACACGCCGAAGACCGCGGATGCCATGCGCATCATCGCGTCGTCGCTGGAATCCTTCCGCCCGGCCGCCGCGTCGCGCCGAGTCAGCATCATCGACGATCTTCCCGACACCGCCGAAGTGGTCGGCGATGCGTTCCGGCTCCGGCAGGCTTTCGACAACATCCTGAGCAACGCGATCAAGTACACCCCGGGCGGCGGCACGGTGCGCCTCTCCGCGGAGGTCGGCGACGAGAGCGTCGTCCTGCGATTCGCCGACACGGGGATCGGCATCCCGGCCGAAGACCTGCCGCGAATCTTCGACCCCTATTTCCGCTCACGCGCGGCCCGGGACAGTTCGACGCCGGGGACGGGCCTGGGGATGGGGATCGTCCGAGGGATCGTCGAAGAGAACGGAGGCACCGTGTCACTGGAAAGCGAACTCGGATCCGGCACCACGGTGACGGTCGTCCTCCCGATCCCGCTGAAGGATCGCGAGGAGTGACGGCCGTCGAGACCCTCGCGAATCTCAGCCTCGCGCAGGCGACGGTCACCACCCTCGCGTCGATCATGATCGTCAGCCTGGGTTTCCTCCCCCGCCCTTCCCGCGCGGCCTTGCTCTGGTCCCTGGCATTCCTGCTCGCGATGAGCAGCACCTGGACATCGGTCGTCGGCGTCGCGGTCGGCGACGAGTCACTCCGCCGTGTGGGGCTGGGGTTGATGCTCGGCGCGCCGGCGCTCATCTGGTCGGGCTTCCGGGCGCGGCGGGGCGGGCGGGCCCTGCCGTGGGTGGGTGCGCTGCAGGGAGTGTGCTCGGCCGTGCTTTTCCTTTTCGCACAGGATGCCGCCGCATACGGCCTCGTGTTCCGTCTGGCGTTCCTCGCCGCCGCCGTGTTCGCGGGGCTGACGATCCTCGAGTTGAGGCGCTCCCCCGACGGACGCGAGCGTCTCATGCTCCCTCTCCTCGTCGTCTCGGCTGGGTTCGTCGTCCTCGCCCTGGCGAGCGTGGTCTCGGCGATCGCGGCTCCGGCAGCGATCGGTGACCTCCAGCTTCCGCGCCTGCTGAACGGGCTCGCGATGCTCATCTACCTCGTGTGCGCGACCGTCAGCCTGCTCTATTTCACGTCGGTCTCCCCCGGGTACTCGCTCACGGCGACCGCGTGGCCGCAGTTCGCCGTCACGGCATCCGATCGTCTGCGACGTGCGGGCGATGCAGCCGAGCCCGGCTGGGTGGCGCTCTCGATCCAGGTGGACGATCCGGCTCACCTGCGCAGTGCGGCGGGCGACAACAACTGGGCGCACATCATCTCGGCGTTCGAGTCGCTCATCACCGAGGTGTTTCCCGCCGAAGCCGACATCGGACGCAGGGCGAGCGGTCATCTCGTGGTCGTCGTGGCGCGCCCCGACACCGTGGTCCGAGAGTACGTGCGAACGGTGCTCCGCCGATTCACCGAGATGGATGCCACGTCGTGGATCGCCGTCCAGCTCTCGGCCAGCGTCGGGTGGGTACCCGCGGAAGCCGCAGGTTACGACTTCGATGCGCTCGTCGAGCAGGCGGACACGGCGGCGTCGACGGCTCAGCGTCTCGGCGGAGACCGGTGGGAACGCGTGCGGCTCTGAATCAGCCGGCGGATCCCCCGCCCGCGATCGCCACGGTGAGCGTGTCGCTGGCCGTCTGCTTAGCGTACTCGTCCGACGTGGGCGTCGCCTGCACGAGGTACTCGTAGGTGAATTGCAGGGTGACAAATGTGGCGTCGGCGGGGACCTCGCCGACGTTGAACGTCTGCGAATAGCTGTAGGGCGAGAGCACGAGGTAGCCGGGTGCGTTCGACTGGTCGGTCTGCGCGGCGAGCGGCGCGAAGGACTGGGTCTCGTTCCCCGGGACCGCGGTCATCGTCGCGCGTTGCAGGTAGACCTTCTGGCCGTCGTCCGGCGTCACCGTCGTGACCATCGACAGGCTCACCGGCTTCAACGCGGTCGGGGTCCACTTGTCCATCGACAGCGTGGACCAGTAGTTCACCGTCGCCGAGACGGCCCCGGCCGTGACGGTCTTCTGCGTTGAGCCGCTGGAGAGGTCGTTGGACACCGGCTGGGGCGCCGGCGTGGAGACCTGCGTCGGCGACGGAGACGCTGACGCGGCGTTGCCGCCCTGCGCCCACGGCGGCGCTCCGCACCCGGCGACGGCGAACGTCATCGCCACACCGACCGTGCCCAGCACGACACGACCACCACGCGCCCGGTTCCGCATGCGCCCTCCCCCGTCGGGGTCAATTCTAGGGTGAGGCGCACCACCCGGGCCTCTGACGCCCGCTCGAGGGCGTCCTATTGTTCGTGGGTGATCGGTACTCATGATCGTCGGCCGGCGGCTCGGGCAGAACGCGTCTTCGCCTGGAGCCTCGGGGCCGTTCTCGTCGTCGGGCTCTTCGCGACGGCGTGGGTCGGTGTGCGCGGGGGCTTGGCCGTCGCTCACCTCGCGTCTGCGCGCCAAACGCTCCAGACCGCCGAGGCCAACTGGGACGACCCTCCGACCATCGCGGCGGCACTCGATGCCGCTCAACACGACACCTCCGCCGCCCACGCCCTGACGAGCGACCCCGTGTGGTCGTGGGCGGAACTGCTTCCGTGGATCGGGCCGCAGCTCAGGGCTCTCGCCGTGTCCTCCGCGGCGCTGGACACCGCCGTCTCCGAGGGTCTCGCACCGCTCTCGTCCGCGGCATCCGCTCTCTCCGGGGACGCCCTCCGCCCCCGGGAGGGTGCGTTCGACACGGCCGTCATCGCGTCGCTCGAGCCCGAGGCCGGGGCCGCCGCGACGCACCTTCGCGCCGCGGCGGACGAACTGTCCAGCGTCGACACGGCGCCCCTGCTCGGCCCGCTTCGAGACGGCGTCACGCGCGCACGAGAGCTCGTCGGCAGCGCCGCGACAGCGTCGGACGCTCTTCATCGAGCAACCCTGCTGCTTCCGCGCATGCTGGGCGCCGACGGACAGCGGTCCTACCTCGTCCTGTTCCAGAACAACGCGGAATGGCGCTCGCTCGGCGGCATCGTCGGCGCGGTCGCGCAGGTCGACACGCAGGACGGGCGCTTCGCGCTCGTCGACCAGGCGTCGACGTCCGACTTCCCGATCGAAACCGAGCCGGTGGTCGATCTCCCCGGCGAGGTTCGGGATCTCTTCGACACCCGACCGGCGCGCTACATCCAGAACGTCACGCAGGTACCAGACTTCACCCTCGGCGCACCGATCGCCCGCGAGATGTGGCAACGCCTGCGCGGGCGGACCGTCGACGGCGTCGTCACCCTCGACCCCGTCGCCCTCGGCTACGTCCTGAAGGCGACGGGTCCGGTCACGTTGCCGACCGGCGATCAGCTCACGTCCGACAATGCCGTGCCGCTGCTGCTGCAGGAGGTCTACCGGCGATACCCCGATCCCGCTCGTCAGGACGAGTTCTTCCGCGCGGCGACCGCGGCCGTCTTCTCGGCTCTCGCCGAGGGACGCGCCGATCCCGAGCTCCTTCTCGCCGCCCTGAGCGAAGCGGGCTCCGAGGGCCGACTGATGCTCTGGAGCGCGGATGCCGACGAGCAGGCGGTCCTCGACGGAACGACGCTGCAGGGCACGCTGCCGCATGACGCCACGGATCAGACCACGTTCGGGGTCTACCTCAACGACGGCACGGGCTCGAAGATGGACTCCTACCTGCACCCGAGCGTCGACGTCGCGTGGTGCGGACAGGGCTCGGCGGTGTTGAGCGTCACGCTGCGCAACGACGCCCCGGATCCGGCCTCCCTCCCCTCATATGTGACGGGAGGCGGCGAGTACGGAGTGCCGGTCGGCGAGGCGCTCACGGGCGTGTACGTCGTTCTGCCCGTCGAGGGAAGGCTCGAGGGATACGCTTCGACGTCGGACGGCATACCGCCGGGCTTCGCCGGGGGAACCTTAGAGGGACGCCCCGTTCTGAAGTGGTCCGTTCAGCTGGCTCCCGGCGAACAAGCGCATCTCGACGTACGGGTCTCCGCGTCGTGGACGCCGCATCTCGCTGCCGTTGTGACACCGACGATCTCGAGTCCGTCTATCGGGCACGGAGCCGCCGGCTGCGGGTCGAGCTGATCACGGAAGGACGAGTCACCACGGGCACCCCCGCCCGCCCTGGTGAAGTCCACGGCCTTCCCTCGTGAATCCGCCGCGATAAGACGGCACCCCGATCACGTCCTTCGAGAGACTGCCGTCTGGGGCGATCCTCACCGGCAGAGGTCGAGCGGATCGCTCTTCGACTTCCACCCGGCCACCGTGCCACCGAGATGGGACCCACCATGAAGAACACGATCCTCCGCGCTGCCGCTGCGGTCTCGCTGGCCGCAGCCGTGTTGTTGGCGCCGACCGCCGCCAACGCTTACGTCGATCCGTCCGCCGTCGTCGTGACGCCGAGCACGATCGCTCCGGGCGAGTCCTCGACCTTCACCACGCCCGGCACCCCGTTCACGGGCAACGAAGACGTGCTGATCTCCATCACCGGCGAAAGCGCCTCGGGCGCGACGCTCGGCGTGGTGAAGACCGCGGTCGAGACGAACTCGAGTCTGCACACCAGCGCGAACGCCGGAAAGCTCAACGTCCGGATCACGTTCCCCTCCAGTGCGACCGGCACGTACAACCTGACGTTCACGGGCGCGACGAGCGGCACCGTGCTGCACGCCCAGGTGCTCGTCGTCAAGGCGAGCCCGACCCCGACGACTCCGCCTGCATCGGCGGGGCTGGCCAAGACCGGCATCGACGGCGGTGCCACCGCCGGCCTGTGGATCGCGGGTGGCGCGCTCGTCGCCACGGGTGCCGCAGTGGGTGTCGGAGCGGTCGTGCGCCGTCGCCGCCAGACGGCCGCCCAAGGCTGACACACGAAAGAAAAGGTGGGATCGCCCCTTCGGGCGATCCCACCTTTCGCGTTCCGCCAGCCGGAACTCGTCGCTCACGAACCGGCGGGCGTGTGCGACGTCGACACCTCGGCGGTGATGAGGATCGGCAGGTGATCGCTCAGCCCCTGCGGCAGCGTGCGGATGTGGGCGATGTCGAAACCGACCGAGGTGGCGAAGTCGTAGTGCCCGCGAAAGAATCGATACCGCGTGTACGTCCGTGCATCACTCAAGGTGAGCTCGTACCCCTGGTCGCGCACCTTCTGTCCCAGGTTCTCCTTGAACACCGGGTAATTGTAGTCGCCGACCATGAGAGCGGGAAGCCCCGGCCCGAGGTTCTGCAGTTCGTTGAGGGCGGTGCGGATCTGGTGCCGCCGCAGGGAGTTCAGAGCGGTCAGCGGGGCTGCGTGGAACGATGCGACGATGACCTCGCGGCCGTCGTCGATGTCGCGCAGACGCACACCCAGCATGCGTTCCTCTGCAGGCTTCAGAACGTAGTCGTGCAGCGACTTCTTCAGCGCGATGGCACGCACCTCCACAGCCCGGAAGGTGTTCTCGCGATAGTAGACCGCCAGTCCGAGGCGATTGCGCTGGGTCGCCTCGGCGAGCCGAAGGCCTGAGATCTCGGGGGGAATGTCTCGTGTGTCGCACTCTTGAAGACACAACACGTCGACCGCGTGCTCGTCGACGAGCTTCGACAGCTCACCGGCGGCGCGGTGCTTGCGGAGGTTGTACGAGATGACCTTCATGACGGCACCAGCCTAGAGCCGTACTCTCCCGCGCAACGGGGGTTGCGGATGCACTCTTGGACGATTCACGCGCCGATGTCGTCTGCATCCCTCCGGTTTCGCGTCTGCTCGGCGCGAGAGGCCAGCAGATCGTCGGCGGGGTAGCCCACCTCAGCGAGCACCAGCCCTCGGGCGGCCAGCACCTTGGTATCGGGGGTCCGGCGCCCGTCATCGCGGATGCGGACCACGTCCTCCACGTCGAGGCGCCCCTCCCCCACGGCCACGCACGCGCCCACGAGCGCACGGACCATGCTGTGGCAGAACGCGTCCGCGCGCACGTTCGCGACCAGGATGCCGTCCTCCCGGCGACTCCAGTCGTACTCCAGCAGGGTGCGGATCGTCGTGGCCTCTTCACGAGCCTTGCAGTACGCCGCGAAGTCGTGCAGGCCGATGAGACGTTGCGCGGCGGCGTGCATGGTCTCCACGTCGAGGCGAGCCTTGACCGTGGTCGTGTGCAGGCGTTCCAGAGGGTCGTATCCCGAGTTCGCGTCCGCGACCCGATACGTGTATCGCCGCCACACCGCCGAGAAGCGCGCGTCGAAGCCCTCCGGGGCGAGAGTGGTGCGGTGCACGGTGACGTCGGGGTACGCGCCCAGGACGCCGCGCACACGGCCTGCGAGGGCGGCTACGGCGTCGTCCTCGTCGCCTTGACGGCGACGGCGCGGCAATCTCGCCTGTTGATCGTCGTCGAGATCCAGGTGCGCGACCTGCCCGGACGCGTGCACGCCGGCATCCGTCCTCCCCGCGACAACCAGACGGGGGTCACCGCCCAGAATTCTCGCGAGGGCATCCTCGAGGGTTCCCTGCACGGTGCGCAAGCCCGGTTGTCGGGCCCACCCCCGGAAGTGCGTTCCGTCGTAGGAAATGTCGAGTCGAAGACGCACCCCTCCAGCCTACGTCGACCCGGAAACACGACGAAGCCCTCACCCCGGTGGGGTGAGGGCTTCGTGGGCGAGCGGAGCTCAGGCCTTGGTGTCGTCCGCGACGGCGTCCTCGGCGGCAGCCTCGGCAGCGGCACCCTCGTCCTGCGACTCGGCGCCGGCCTCAGCCGACTCGTCGGCAGCGGGGGTCTCGTCGACGACGGTCTCCTCGGCGGCGGTCTCCTCGGCCGGGGCGGCAGCAGCAGGAATCGCGGCGGCCTTCGACGACGAGGGCTTCTTGGTCACGGGCTCGAGGACGAGCTCGATGACAGCCATGGGGGCGTTGTCACCCTTGCGGTTGCCGACCTTGGTGATGCGGGTGTATCCGCCGTCACGCTCGGCCACCAGCGGCGCGATCTCGGTGAACAGGGTGTGCACGACTTCCTTGTCGCCGATCACGCTCAGCACGCGACGACGCGCGTGCAGGTCGCCACGCTTGGCGAAGGTGATGAGGCGCTCAGCGAGCGGGCGGAGGCGCTTGGCCTTCGTCTCGGTCGTCTTGATGGACTTGTGCGTGTACAGCGCTGCGGCAAGGTTCGCGAGAAGCAGACGCTCGTGGGCCGGGCCGCCTCCGAGGCGGGGACCCTTCGTGGGCTTAGGCATTTCGTGTTACTCCAGTAGGAAGGTTCGGTCGGGTCTGACGGGGTCAGACGGTCTCTTCGTCGTAGCCGCCGAAGAACTGGGCACCGTCGAAGCCGGGCACCGAGTCCTTGAGCGAGAGGCCGAGCGAGACGAGCTTGTCGCGCACCTCGTCGACCGACTTCTGACCGAAGTTGCGGATGTTCATCAGCTGGGTCTCCGAGAGGGCGACCAGCTCGGACACCGTGTTGATGCCCTCGCGCTTGAGGCAGTTGTACGAACGGACCGACAGATCGAGGTCCTCGATCGGCATCGACAGCTCGTTCGAGAGAACGGTCTCGACCGGCGCTGGGCCGATCTCGATGCCCTCGGCCTCGACGTTCAGCTCGCGGGCCAGGCCGAACAGCTCGGTGAGCGTGCGCCCGGCCGAAGCAACGGCGTCGCGCGGAGCGATCGAAGGCTTCGACTCGACGTCGAGGACGAGCTTGTCGAAGTCCGTGCGCTCGCCGGCACGGGTCGCCTCGACGCGGTAGCTGACCTTGAGAACGGGCGAGTAGATCGAGTCGATCGGGATCTGACCCGCCTCGGCGTACTCGTTGCGGTTCTGCGTGGCCGAGACGTAGCCGCGGCCGCGCTCGATGGTGAGCTCGAGCTCGAACTTCGCCGTGTCGTTCAGGGTCGCGATGACCAGATCGGGGTTGTGCACCTCCACCCCGGCCGGAGCCGAGATGTCCGCGGCCGTGACCTCGCCGGAGCCGGTCTTGCGCAGGTACGCGGTGATGGGCTCGTCACGCTCGCTCGAGACGACGAGCTGCTTGATGTTCAGGATGATCTCGGTGACGTCTTCCTTCACGCCCGGGATCGTGCTGAACTCGTGCAGGACGCCGTCGATGCGGATGCTCGTGACGGCCGCGCCGGGGATCGACGACAGCAGGCTGCGACGCAGGGCGTTGCCGATGGTGTAACCGAAGCCGGGCTCGAGGGGCTCGATGACGAAACGACTGCGGAACTCCCCGACCTTCTCCTCGGTCAGAGTGGGACGCTGTGCGATGAGCACTATGTGTTCCTTTCGATCACGTGCCCGCTATATGACACGTGTAGTGGGGTGAGGTGTTGAGTTGTACTCGCGGGATGCCGTGAGGACCGCGACCGCGGGTCCCGGCATCCGGAAGTCTGAATCGCGCGTGAGCGCGGCGTTCCCGGGGAGCGAAGAACTCTCCCCGGGAACGGACGCGTCAGACGCGGCGACGCTTGGGCGGACGGCAGCCGTTATGGGCCTGCGGCGTCACGTCCTGGATCGAGCCGACCTCGAGGCCGGCCGCGGTGAGCGAACGGATCGCGGTCTCACGACCCGAACCCGGACCCTTCACGAAGACGTCGACCTTCTTGACGCCGTGCTCCTGCGCCTGGCGGGCGGCCGACTCGGCGGCCATGCCGGCGGCGTACGGCGTCGACTTGCGCGAACCCTTGAATCCGACACCGCCGGACGAAGCCCAGCTGATGACGGCGCCCGAGGGGTCGGTGATCGAAACGATCGTGTTGTTGAACGTCGACTTGATGTGGGCCTGACCCACGGCGATGTTCTTCTTCTCTTTGCGGCGCGGCTTGCGCGCGGCGGACTTGGCCTGTGCCATGTGCGTTCTCCTGAATCCTGACGCTCAGCCCGCGGCTTAGCGCGCCTTCTTCTTGCCGGCGACGGTGCGCTTGGGACCCTTGCGGGTACGCGCGTTCGTCTTCGTGCGCTGACCGCGCACGGGGAGGCCGCGGCGGTGGCGCAGGCCCTCGTAGGAACCGATCTCGACCTTGCGGCGGATGTCGGCGGCGACCTCGCGACGGAGGTCACCCTCCACCTTGTAGGTGCCTTCGATGTGGTCGCGCAGCGCGACCAGCTGGTCGTCGGTGAGGTCCTTGACGCGGATGTCCTGGCTGATGCCGGTCGCGTTCAGGATCTCGACGGAGCGGGTGCGGCCCACGCCGTAGATGTACGTAAGTGCGATCACCACGCGCTTATCGCGCGGGATGTCGACGCCGGCAAGACGTGCCATGCGGCTCTCCTCAGAGTGTGCTGGAGGTGTGGAGCAGGATCGGTGCTCGGGCCTCCGCCCCGAGGTGTCCCCGCCACTCGGCCGCTGAGATTATCGAAGCGTCCGAGAGGCGGATCTGATCCTGCCGGTGTGTATTCAGTTGGAGATGACGTCGAGTGGAACGACGTCGAGCTGGAAGCTCAGCCCTGGCGCTGCTTGTGGCGCGGGTTGCTCTTGCAGATCACCATCACGCGCCCGTGGCGGCGGATCACCTTGCAGTGATCGCAGATGGGCTTGACGGAGGGGTTGACCTTCATGATGTTCCTGTTTCGCTGTCTTCGAAGCCGCGAGGTGCGGTTCGTTACTTCTCGGCCGGACTCAGCGGTAGCGGTAGACGATACGACCGCGAGTGAGGTCGTACGGGCTCAGTTCGACGACGACACGGTCCTCGGGGATGATGCGGATGTAGTTCTGCCGCATCTTGCCCGAGATGGTCGCGAGCACTTTGTGCCCGTTCGTCAGCTCGACACGGAACATCGCGTTGGGCAGTGCCTCGGACACCGTGCCCTCGATCTCGATGACACCGTCTTTCTTCGCCATAAACTCGCTCACGCTCAGTTGCAGACCGGCCGGTCTGCGGTGGATGGGGGTTCGGTGCTTCGACACGCCAATGAAGGCGCAACGCACCAAAGATCAAGCATACGTGGTAATGCTCGACCCGGCAACTCGCCGGGAGTGTCGTCAGCCGTTCAGACGGGCGACGATGTCCTTCTGCGGGTCACCGGTCAGGTCGGTCTTGTTGGTGAGGAGCGTCCCGTTCACGACGATGGTGGGAGTGGAGACACCACTCGCGCCCGACTGGATCGGGGTCTGACGGGTCATGGCCGTCACGTACTTCTCGTATGTGCCGTCGTTGATGCAGGAGGTCACGGCATCCGATGCACCCGCGCTCGTCGCGATCGATGCGATCGTGGCGTCGTCCAAGCCGGAGGTGCCCTCCGCGGGCTGCTGCGCGTACATCGCCTTGACGAAAGCGGGGATGTTCGCGGGGTCGTCGACAGCGACACAGTAGGCCGCGCTGGCAGAGCGCGTCGAGTACTGGGTCCCCTGCGATGACCGATCGAGGATCGAGATCGGGTGGATGTTCAGCGTGATCGTGCCGTCGTCGACGAGCTGCTGGAGCGTCGGTCCGTACGACTGCTCGAACGAGTTGCAGATGGGGCACATGAAGTCGACGTAGGTGTCCACGGTCTTCGAACCGGAGCCCACCGAGATCGCCCCCGTGTCCGTGTTGACCGCCGAGGACTGCGGAAGGGTGCCGGGCGAGGTCGCCTGGCTGTTGGCGAACCACACGACACCGCCCACGACGAGGACGATCACCACCGCTGCAGCCGTGATACCGATCGCGAACCAGTTCGTGGCCTTGCGTGCCGCAGCCATCATCATCAATCGATCTCCTTCGGCACCACACCGAAGGGCGCCAGCTTTTCTGCACCACCGTCGGGCGCGGTGAGAACCCAGATGCCCCCATCGTGCACGGCGACGCTATGTTCCCAATGGGAGCCGGCTGTGCCGTCGATCGTCGACACGGTCCACCCGTCGTCCTCGACCTCGGTGGCCTGATCGCCGATGACCACCATCGGCTCGATCGCCACGGCGAGTCCGGGGCGCACCTCCGGGCCCTTGTCGGCCACGGCGTAGTTGAAGACGCTCGGCGATTCGTGCATCTTGCGCCCGATCCCGTGCCCGACGTAGTCGCGCAGGATGCCGTAGCCGCCCTCCGGCGCGTTGTCGTCGATGTACGCCTCGATGGCAGCCCCGACCTCGGCCAGGTGGGAGGCACGGCTGAGTGCCGCGATGCCCGCCCAAAGCGAACCTTCGGTGACTTCCGACAGGCGGCGCCGCGGAGCGACGACATCTTCGGGCGCCTCGCCCGGCACGATGACTGTGAAGGCCGAGTCGCCGTTCCAGCCGCGGAACTGCGCCCCCGCATCGATCGACAGGATGTCGCCCGCCCGCAGGGGTCGTTCGCTGGGGATGCCGTGGACCACCTGCTCGTTTACCGAGGCGCAGATGGTGTGCCGGTAGCCGCGCACCATCTGAAAGTTCGACTCGGCACCACGCTCGGCGATGACCCGGGCGGCGGCCGCGTCGAGCTCGAGCGTGGTGACACCCGGAGCGATCAGCGCACGCACGGCGTCGAGCGCGGCGGCGGTGATCAGCCCGGGCTCCACCATGGCGCGCAACTGAGCGGGCTTCTTGTAGATCGAGGAGCGGAAGACCACTGTCAGTCAGCCGAACGACGGCGGAGACCGCGCGCGTCAAGCGCCGCGAAGATCCGGCCCGTGACCTCGTCGAGCCCGCCGACACCGTCGATCTCGTCGACGATCCCTCGCGTCCCGTAGACCCCGAGGATCGGGGCGGTCTCGCGCTCGTAGATGTTCAGGCGGGTCTCGATCGCCTCGGCCGTGTCGTCGGCGCGGCCCTGCTCAGCGGCGCGCGCGGTGAGACGCGCCAGAGACTCGTCACGGGGAACCACGAGTGCGATGACGGCGTCGAGGGCCTCGTCGCGTCCGCCGAGGAACTCATCGAGGTGCATGACCTGCGCGAGGTTGCGCGGGTAACCGTCGAGGAGGAACCCCTCCCCCGCG
Organism: Microbacterium sp. NPDC086615; assembly: GCF_040686055.1. Lineage (NCBI taxonomy): Bacteria > Bacillati > Actinomycetota > Actinomycetes > Micrococcales > Microbacteriaceae > Microbacterium > Microbacterium sp. NPDC086615. Next base: position 69,135 of record NZ_JBFBJJ010000013.1, on the reverse strand, counting down.
TCCGGCTGCGACAGCCGGTCACGCACGACCGCACTGGTCAGCTCGTCGGGGACGAGGTCACCGGCGTCGATGATCGAGGTGACTTGTTTGCCGAGGTCGGTGCCTGCGGCCACATTTGCACGGAACACGTCGCCGGTCGAGACGACGGGGATGCCGAACGCCTCCGCGATGCGGACGCCCTGCGTCCCCTTGCCCGAACCCTGCGGGCCGACGATCAACAGACGAGCCGTCATCGGAGGAGCCCTTCGTAGTGGCGCTGCTGGAGCTGCGCGTCGATTTGCTTCACCGTCTCGAGACCGACACCCACGATGATGAGGATCGAAGCGCCGCCGAAGGGGAAGTTCTGGTTCGCGCCGACCGTGGCGAGGGCCACGAGCGGCAGGAGCGCGATCAGACCGAGGTAGATCGAGCCGGGGAGCGTGATGCGCGTCAGTACGTAGTCGAGATACTCGGCGGTCGGGCGTCCCGCGCGGATGCCGGGGATGAACCCGCCGTACTTCTTCATGTTGTCGGCGACATCGACGGGGTTGAACGTGATGGCGACGTAGAAGTACGTGAAACCGACGATCAGCAGGAAGTAGATGAGCATGTACAGCGGGTGGTCACCGCGCGTGAGGTACTGCGAGATCCAGGTGACCCACGGGGCCGGCTCCTGACCCGCCTGAGGCTGGTTGAACTGCGCGATGAGGGCCGGGATGTACAGCAGCGACGACGCGAAGATCACCGGCACCACACCGGCCATGTTCACCTTGATCGGGATGTAGGTGTTGGTGCCGCCGTAGGTGCGGCGGCCGACCATGCGCTTGGCGTACTGCACCGGGATGCGGCGCTGGGACTGCTCGACGAAGACGACGAGCGCGACGACCAGGATGCCGACGGCCAGGACGAGGAGGAAGACCTCGACACCGCGCGAGTTGAGGATCGACATCATCGCGGCCGGGAAGGTGGCGGCGATCGACGTGAAGATGAGGATGGACATGCCGTTGCCGACGCCACGCTCGGTGACCAGCTCGGCGAACCACATGACGAGGCCCGTACCGGCGGTGAGCGTGATGATCATCAGCAGCTGAGCCCACCAGACGTCGTTCGTCAGGAGCTGCTGGCACTCCGGGATGCCGGCAGTGCCGAAGAGCTGCCCGGAACGCGCCACGGTGACCAGGGTCGTCGACTGCAGCAGCGCGAGAGCGATGGTCAGGTAGCGCGTGTACTGCGTCAGCTTCGCCTGACCCGCCTGGCCCTCCTTGTAGAGGGTCTCGAAGTGCGGGATGACGACGCGCAGCAGCTGCACGATGATCGTGGCCGTGATGTACGGCATGACACCGAGCGCGAAGATCGACAGCTGCAGCAGGGCGCCACCGGAGAAGAGGTTGACCAGCGACAGCAGACCTTCGGTGCTTCCGGAGTCGCTCAAACACTGCTGAACGTTGGGGAAGTCGACGAACGGCGACGGGACATGAGCACCGAGCCGGTAGATGGCGATGATCCCCAACGTGAAGGCGATCTTGCGCCTCAGGTCGGGCGTGCGGAAAACCCGCGCGATGGCGCTGAACAAAGGGGATTCCTCCAGAACGATCTCGGCGCGCCGCAGGCGCACACCAAATCAGACTAACCCAGAAGGGGCCGACGGCCGTAAGGCCGCCGGCCCCTCCGGGGTTCGGGCGTCAGTTGACGGTGCCGCCCGCGGCGACGATCTTCTGCTCTGCGGAGCCGGAGACCTTGTCGACCGAGACGGTCAGCGCGACCGAGATGTCGCCGGTGCCGAGCACCTTGACCTTCTCGTTCTTGCGCACGGCGCCCTTGGCCACCAGGTCGGCGACGGTCACGTCGCCACCCTGCGGGTAGAGCTCGCCGAGCTTCTCCAGGTTCACGACCTGGTACTCGACGCGGAACGGGTTCTTGAAGCCGCGGAGCTTGGGGGTGCGCATGTGCAACGGCATCTGCCCACCCTCGAAGCCGACCTTGACCTGGTAACGGGCCTTGGTTCCCTTGGTACCGCGACCGGCCGTCTTACCCTTCGAGCCCTCACCGCGACCCACACGGGTCTTGGCGGTACGGGCACCCGGGACGGGACGCAGGTGGTGGACCTTCAGCACGCCGGGGCGGGCCGCGGGGGCTTCCTTCTTCTCAGCCGTCTTACGGGCCGAGGCCTTCTTCGGGGCGTCGACCGTGGCGGTCTCGTCCTTCTTGGCAGCCATTAGTCGATCTCCTCAACCTTGACGAGGTGGGCGACGGTCTTGACGTAACCGCGCGTCTGCGCGTCGTCGGGACGGACGACCGAGTCGCCGATCCGCTTGAGACCGAGCGAGCGCAGCGTGTCACGCTGGTTCTGCTTCTCGCTCACCTTGGACTTGATCTGCGTGACCTTCAGACGCTCGGCCATCAGGCACCTACCTTCTGAGCGGCGGCCTCGGCGCGCACGAGGCGGGCCGGGGCGACCTGGTCGAACTCCAGGCCACGGCGAGCGGCCACGGCGCGGGGCTCCTCGAGCGACTTCAGCGCTTCGACGGTCGCGTGCACGATGTTGATCGTGTTCGACGAGCCGAGCGACTTCGAGAGGACATCGTGAATGCCGGCGCACTCGAGGACGGCACGGACGGGACCACCGGCGATAACACCGGTACCGGCGGCGGCGGGGCGCAGGAGCACCACACCGGCAGCGGCCTCACCCTGGACGGGGTGCGGGATGGTCGAGCCCGAGCGCGGAACGCGGAAGAAGTTGCGCTTGGCCTCTTCGACACCCTTCGAGATGGCGAGGGGGACTTCGCGGGCCTTGCCGTAACCGACACCCACGACGCCGTTGCCATCGCCCACGACGACGAGCGCCGTGAAGCTGAAGCGGCGACCACCCTTGACCACCTTCGACACGCGGTTGATCGTCACGACGCGCTCGAGGAACTGGCTCTCGTTGCGGTCGCGCGAACCACGGTCGCGCTGGTTGGTGTTGCGCTCGCGACCACCGCGACGCGGCTCGCGCTCACGCTCGGCAGGGGCCGTGGCCGCAGCCGCACCCTCAGCCGGTGCAGTCTGCTCGGTCACTTCGGTCTCCTTGTTGTCACTCACAGGTTCAGCCCTCCTTCGCGGGCACCGTCGGCGATCGCGGCGACACGACCGGCGTACCGGTTCCCGCCACGGTCGAACACGACGTCGGACACGCCGACGGCCTTCGCACGCTCGGCGACGAGCTCGCCGACCTTGCGGGCCTTGGCGGTCTTGTCACCGTCGAAGCCGCGCAGGTCGGTCTCGAGGGTGGAGGCGGAGGCCACGGTGTGGCCCTTGCTGTCGTCCACGACCTGGACGAACACGTGGCGCGCCGAACGCGTCACGACCAGACGGGGGCGCAGCTCGGTGCCAACGACCTTCTTGCGAAGGCGCGCGTGGCGACGTGCGCGAGCAACAGACTTCGACTGCACAGCCATGCTTACTTACCAGCCTTTCCGGCCTTGCGGCGGACGACCTCGCCCGCGTAGCGCACACCCTTGCCCTTGTAGGGCTCGGGCTTGCGGATCTTGCGGATGTTGGCGGCGGCCTCGCCGACGGCCTGCTTGTCGATGCCGCTCACGGTGAGCTTGTTGTTGCCTTCGACCGTGAGGGTGATCCCGGCGGGCGGGTCGATGAGCACGGGGTGCGAGAAGCCGAGGGCGAACTCGACCGAGCTGCCCTTCTGCGCCACGCGGTAACCCGTGCCGACGACCTCGAGGCCCTTGGTGTAGCCCTGGGTGACACCGATGATGTTGTTGTTGATGAGCGTGCGGGTCAGGCCGTGGAGCGACCGCGACTCGCGCTCGTCGTCGGGGCGGGTGACGAGAACCTGGTTCTCCTCGACCGACACCTCGAGGGGCTGCGCAACGGTGAGCGCGAGCTCGCCCTTGGGGCCCTTGACGGAGACCTCCCGGCCGTTCACCGTGACGGTGACTCCGGCGGGGATGTCGATGGGAAGACGTCCGATACGCGACATGTCAGATCACCACACGTAGGCGAGGACTTCCCCGCCGACGCCCTTCTGCTCGGCCTGACGGTCGGTGAGGAGACCGGAGGAGGTGGACAGGATGGCGACGCCGAGCCCGCCGAGGACCGTGGGGACCTCGGTCGACTTCGCGTACACGCGGAGGCCGGGCTTCGAGACGCGCTTGATGCCGGCGATGGACCGCTCGCGGTTCGGGCCGTACTTCAGCGTCATGTTGAGGGTCTGGCCGACACGGGCGTCTTCGACGTTCCAGTCGGCGATGTAACCCTCCTGCTTGAGGATTTCGGCGATGTTGGTCTTGAGCTTCGAGCTCGGCATCGACACGGAGTCGTGGTGCGCCGAGTTCGCGTTGCGCAGACGGGTCAGCATGTCTGCGACCGGGTCTGTCATCGTCATGTGTTGCTTCTTTCGTTCATGAGGTTTCGCCTGCCGTTACACGACAGGCGACCTTCGATGATGGGCCCCCGGAAACCCGGGGGCCCAAGGGGTCAGGCCTGAGCGTCGGCCGACTGGAACGGGAAGCCGAGCTGGCGCAGCAGCGAACGGCCCTCGTCGTCGGTCTTGGCCGTGGTGACGATCGTGATGTCGAAACCACGGACACGGTCGATGCGGTCCTGGTCGATCTCGTGGAACACGGACTGCTCCTGGAGACCGAAGGTGTAGTTGCCGTTGCCGTCGAACTGCTTGGGCGACAGGCCGCGGAAGTCGCGGATGCGCGGCAGAGCGAGGTTGACGAGGCGGTCGACGAACTCCCACGCGCGGTCACCGCGGAGGGTGACGTGCGCGCCGATGGCCTGGCCTTCGCGCAGCTTGAACTGGGCGATCGACTTGCGGGCCTTGGTGACGACCGGCTTCTGACCGGTGATCTTGGTGAGGTCGTCGACCGCACCATCGATCACCTTGCTGTCACGAGCGGCCTCGCCGACACCGGTGTTCACGACGACCTTGACCAGGCCGGGGATCTGCATGACGTTCTCGTAGCCGAACTCGTCCTGCAGCGCCTTCTTGATCTCGGCGTTGTACTTCTGCTTGAGGCGGGGCTGGATCTTGCCAGTCTCCGCGGCAGTCACGGTGCTCATGTTCAGAGGTCCTTGCCTGACTTCTTCGCGAAGCGCACGCGGACGGTGCGCTTGACGCCGTCCTTGACCTGCTCCTCGACCCGGTGGCCGACGCGGGTCGGCTTCTTGGTCGAGGGGTCGACGATCGCGACGTTGGAGATGTGGATCGGGGCCTCGAACGTCTCGATGCCACCGGTCTTGGTGCCGCGCTGGGACTGGCCCACGCGGTTGTGCTTGGTGACGTAGTTCACGCCCTCGACGATGACGCGGTTCTGCTCGGGAAGGACCTCGAGGACCTTGCCCTGCTTGCCGCGGTCGCCGCCGCGCTCGGGCTTGGCGCCCGAGATGACCTGGACGAGGTCACCCTTCTTGATTTTCGCCATGATCAGATGACCTCCGGGGCGAGCGAGACGATCTTCATGAACTTCTTGTCACGAAGCTCACGACCGACCGGTCCGAAGATGCGGGTGCCGCGGGGCTCCCCGTCGTTCTTCAGGATCACGGCGGCGTTCTCGTCGAACTTGATGTACGAGCCGTCGGGACGGCGGGTCTGCTTGACGACGCGGACGACGACGGCCTTGACCACGTCGCCCTTCTTGACGTTTCCACCCGGGATCGCGTCCTTGACCGTGGCGACGATGACGTCACCCAGGCCGGCGTAGCGACGGTTGGAGCCGCCGAGCACGCGGATGGTGAGCAGCTCCTTGGCGCCGGTGTTGTCGGCGACCTTCAGCCGGGATTCGTTCTGAATCACTTTTACTCCTTGGGTTCCAAGCAAGCCGCGAGGCTTACTTGGCCTTCTCGAGGATCTCGACCAGACGCCAGCGCTTGGTGGCGCTGAGCGGACGGGTCTCGTTGATGACGACGAGGTCGCCGATGCCCGCCGAGTTGGTCTCGTCGTGCGCCTTGACCTTCGAGGTGCGACGGATGACCTTGCCGTAGAGCGGGTGCTTCACGCGGTCCTCGACCTCGACGACGATCGTCTTGTCCATCTTGTCGCTGACGACGTAGCCACGACGCGCCTTGCGGTAACCGCGGGCGTTCTCGTCACGGACATCGTGTTCGGCGTGCTCGTGACCGGCGACCTGCGCCTCGGCCTTCTTCGCGGTAGCCATTACTCCGCCTCTTCCTTCGCGGCGTCGTCAGCGGCATCCGCCTTCTTCGCCTTGCTCTTCTTCGCCTTCGTCGCCTCGACCGGAGCCGGGGTGGCGCGGATGCCGAGCTCGCGCTCACGGATCACCGTGTACAGACGCGCGATGTCGCGCTTGACTGCACGGATGCGGCCGTGGCTCTCGAGCTGGCCGGTGGCCGACTGGAAGCGCAGGTTGAACAGCTCTTCCTTGGCCTTGCGCAGCTCCTCGACGAGGCGCTGGTCTTCGAACGTGTCGAGCTCGCTCGGGGCGAGCTGCTTGGTGCCGATCGCCATTACGCGTCGCCCTCCTCGCGCTTGATGATGCGTGCCTTCAGGGGCAGCTTGTGGATGGCACGGGTCAGTGCTTCACGAGCGAGTTCCTCGTTGACACCGGCGACCTCGAAGAGGACGCGACCCGGCTTGACGTTCGCAACCCACCACTCGGGCGAGCCCTTACCGGAACCCATGCGGGTTTCGGCCGGCTTCTTGGTGAGCGGACGGTCGGGGTAGATGTTGATCCACACCTTTCCACCACGCTTGATGTGACGCGTCATGGCGATACGAGCGGACTCGATCTGACGGTTGGTCACGTAAGCGGGGGTGAGCGCCTGGATCCCGAACTCACCGAACGACACCGTGGTGCCACCGGTGGCCTGGCCCGAACGGCCGGGGTGGTGCTGCTTGCGGTACTTGACCTTGCGGGGGATGAGCATTACGCCGACGCTCCTTCTGCCACGGGGGCCTCGTTGCGCGGGCCACGACGACGGTCGCCACCGCGGTCGTCACGACCGCGCGACTTGGGCGCGTTGGCCTGCTCGCGGGCGAGCTCCTTGTTGGTGAGGTCGCCCTTGTAGATCCAGACCTTCACGCCGATGCGGCCGAAGGTCGTCTTGGCCTCGTAGAAGCCGTAGTCGATGTTCGCGCGGAGCGTGTGCAGGGGCACCCGGCCTTCGCGGTAGAACTCGGAACGGCTCATCTCGGCGCCGCCGAGGCGGCCCGACACCTGGATGCGGACACCCTTGGCGCCGGCGCGCTGTGCGCCCTGCAGGCCCTTGCGCATCGCGCGGCGGAACGCCACGCGAGCGGTGAGCTGCTCAGCCACACCCTGCGCGACCAGCTGAGCGTCGGCCTCGGGGTTCTTGACCTCGAGGATGTTCAGCTGGATCTGCTTGCCGGTGAGCTTCTCGAGGTCGGCGCGGATGCGCTCGGCCTCGGCGCCGCGGCGACCGATCACGATGCCCGGACGGGCGGTGTGGATGTCGACGCGGACGCGGTCACGCGTGCGCTCGATCTCGATGTTGCTGACACCGGCGCGGTCGAGCGACGTGGTCAGCAGGCGACGGATCTTGATGTCCTCGGCGAGGTAGTCGGCGTAGCGCTGACCGGCCTTCGTCGAGTCCGAGAACCACCGCGACACGTGGTCGGTGGTGATGCCGAGGCGGAAGCCGTACGGGTTGACCTTCTGTCCCATTACTTGCTCGCCTTCTTGTTGGCGCGAGCCGGGGCCGCCTCAGCGGTCTCGGGCGTCGCGAGCACGACCGTGATGTGGCTCGTGCGCTTCTTGATCTGGAAGGCGCGACCCTGAGCGCGGGGCTGGAAACGCTTCAGCGTCGTGCCCTCGTCGACGTACGCGTTCTTCACGTACAGGTCAGCGTCATCCAGGTACTCGTTCGTCTTGTCGGCCGTGACGCGAGCGTTCGCGATGGCCGAGGCGACGAGCTTGTAGATCGGCTCGCTCGCGCCCTGGGGCGCGAACTTCAGGATGGCAAGGGCCTCTTCGGCCTGCTTGCCCTTGATGAGAGCGACGACACGACGAGCCTTCTGAGGGGTCACGCGGATGTGTCGCACGCGTGCGATGGACTCCACCATTTCTCTCTCCTCTTGCGCCCCCGCGTCAGCGGCGGCGGCCCTTCTTGTCGTCCTTCACGTGGCCGCGGAAGGTGCGGGTGGGCGAGAACTCGCCCAGCTTGTGGCCGACCATGGTCTCGGTCACGAACACGGGGATGTGCTTGCGACCGTCGTGCACGGCGATGGTGTGTCCCAGCATGGCGGGGATGATCATCGAACGGCGCGACCAGGTCTTGATGACGTTCTTCGAACCGGCTTCGTTCTGCGAGACGACCTTGCGAAGCAGGTGCTCGTCGACGAAGGGGCCCTTCTTAAGGCTGCGAGGCATCTTCCTCTACTCCTACTTGCGCTTCTTGCCGGCGGTACGACGGCGGACGATGAGCTTGTCGCTCTCCTTGTTCGCGTGACGGGTGCGGCCCTCGGCCTTGCCCCACGGCGAAACAGGGTGACGACCACCGGAGGTCTTACCCTCACCACCACCGTGCGGGTGGTCGACCGGGTTCATGGCGACACCACGCACGGTCGGGCGGACGCCCTTCCAACGCATGCGGCCGGCCTTGCCCCAGTTGATGTTCGACTGCTCGGCGTTGCCGACCTCGCCGATCGTCGCGCGGCAGCGCACGTCGACGTTGCGGATCTCGCCGGAGGGCAGACGCAGCTGCGCGTACGGGCCGTCCTTGGCGACCAGACGCACCGAGGCGCCGGCCGAACGGGCCATCTTCGCACCGCCACCGGGACGGAGCTCGATCGCGTGGATCACGGTACCCGTGGGGATGTTACGCAGCGGCAGGTTGTTGCCGGGCTTGATGTCAGCGCCGGCACCCGACTCGACGACGTCACCCTGCGACAGCTTCGCCGGAGCGAGGATGTAGCGCTTCTCGCCGTCTGCGTAGTGCAGCAGGGCGATGCGCGCGGTGCGGTTGGGGTCGTACTCGATGTGCGCGACCTTGGCGTCGATGCCGTCCTTGTCGTTACGACGGAAGTCGATCAGACGGTACTGACGCTTGTGGCCACCACCGATGTGACGCGTGGTGATGCGGCCCTGGTTGTTGCGGCCACCGGTCTTCGACAGCGGGCGCAGCAGCGACTTCTCAGGCGTCGATCGGGTGATCTCGGCGAAGTCGGCCACCGACGAGCCGCGGCGACCGGGGGTCGTGGGCTTGTACTTGCGAATAGCCATTGTTGTTGTCCTCTATCCCGACCGTCAGCCGACAGACGTGAAGATGTCGATGGTGCCGGACTTCAGCGTGACGATCGCACGCTTGGTGTCCTTGCGCTTGCCGATGCCGAAGCGGGTCCGACGGGCCTTGCCCGCGCGGTTCAGCGTGTTCACCGAAGCGACCTTGACGCCGAAGATCTTCTCGATCGCGAGCTTGATCTCGGTCTTCGACGAACGGGGGTCCACCAGGAAGGTGTACTTGCCCTCGTCGATGAGCGAGTAGCTCTTCTCGGAGACGACCGGCTTCAGGATGATGTCGCGCGGGTCCTTGTTGACGGCGGTCATGCCGAGACCTCCTCGGTGGCGCCCGACTTCGACGCGACGAAGGCGTCGTAGGCGGCCTTGGTGAAGACGATGTCGTCGGAGACGAGCACGTCGTAGGCGTTCAGCTGGCCGAAGGTCAGCACGTGGACGTACGCGAGGTTGCGCACGCTCTTGATCGTCAGCTCGTCGTCGCGGTCGATGACCACGAGAACGTTCTTGACGGCACCGAGGCCGGTCAGCACCGCGGCGGCAGCCTTGGTCGAGGGCGCACCCTCGATGCCGAAGCTGTCGACGATGTGCAGGCGCTGGCCACGAGCACGGTCGCTGAGCGCACCCAGGAGGGCGGCGGCGATCATCTTCTTGGGGGTGCGCTGGCCGTAGTCGCGCGGCTTGGGGCCGTGGACGATGCCACCACCGGTCATGTGCGGCGCGCGGATCGAGCCTTGACGGGCGTTACCGGTGCCCTTCTGCTTGAAGGGCTTGCGGCCGGCACCCGAGACCTCGCCACGACGCTTGGTCGAGTGCGTGCCCTGGCGAGCCGCGGCGCGCTGCGCCACGACGACCTGGTGGATGAGGGGGATGTTCGTCTTGACGTCGAAGATGTCGGCGGGCAGCTCCACGGAGCCGGCCTTCTTGCCGTCGACCTTCAGGACGTCGAGCGCGAGAGTCGAGTCAGCCATGAGATCAGGCACCCTTCACTGCGTTGCGGACGTAGACGATGCGGCCACGAGCACCGGGGACGGCGCCCTTGACGAGCATCAGACCCTTCTCGGCGTCGACGGCGTGCACCGTGAGGTTGAGGACGGTCACGCGCTCGCCGCCCATACGGCCGGCCATGCGCATGCCCTTGAACACGCGGCTCGGGGTCGACGAGGCGCCGATCGAGCCGGGCTTGCGGTGGTTGCGGTGCGCACCGTGCGAAGCGGACACACCCTTGAAGTTGTGGCGCTTCATGACACCCGCGGTGCCCTTGCCCTTGCTGGTGCCGACGACGTCGACCAGCTGGCCGGCCTCGAAGAGGCCGTCGACCGTGAGCTCCTGACCGAGCGAGTAGTCCGCGGCATCCGCGGTACGAACCTCGGTGAGGTGGCGGCGGGGGGTGACGCCCGCGGCCTCGAAGTGGGCCGTGAGGGGCTTGTTCACCTTGCGGGGGTCGATCTGGCCGTAGCCGATCTGCACGGCGTTGTAGCCGTCCTTCTCGACCGAGCGGAGCTGGGTCACGACGTTCGGAGCGACCTCGATGACGGTGACGGGAACGAGCTTGCCGTTCTCGTCCCACACCTGGGTCATGCCGAGCTTGGTGCCGAGGAGGCCCTTGGAGATCTTGGAGTTGATGTCAGCCATGTCGAACCTCAGAGCTTGATCTCGATGTTGACATCGGCCGGGAGGTCGAGGCGCATCAGCGAGTCGACGGCCTTGGGCGTCGGGTCGATGATGTCGATGAGGCGCTTGTGGGTGCGCATCTCGAAGTGCTCGCGGCTGTCCTTGTACTTGTGGGGCGACCGGATGACGCACACGACGTTCTTCTCGGTCGGCAGGGGAACCGGGCCCACCACGGTGGCGCCGGCACGGGTCACGGTGTCGACGATCTTGCGCGCCGACGAGTCGAGCCCGGCGTGGTCGTACGACTTCAGGCGAATGCGGATCTTCTGTCCCGCCATTGTCTGCTCTCTCTCTTTCTCGCGTCTTACCCGACCTGGGGCATTGGACGCACGGTGGTGCTGACGCACCCTGGCACTTCCCCTCGCTCACGCGAGAGATGCTGCACCGCTGTTCAGCTGTCAAACCGGATGCCATGGCATCCGGCCCGCCCCTCGCACGCACGCGCGCGAATCCCGTGAAGGAAGAGGGGGTTCGGTGTGGTGTTCTGCTGCCCGCGGCCCAGGACCCTGCGCTCACGCGCCGCCTGTGCACTGCCCTGACAGTGATCCTGGCGCGCGCCGAGCGCACGCCGGAATGTGGAACTGGACTAGTCTACGGACCCGTCGGGCGTGTCGCAAACCCGGGCGTGTCGCGCGCGGCATATCCTCAGCATCGCTCGCCCGGCCGCCGGTGCCTGCGGTGCTTCCTATGGGGGTGAACCGCTCGTGAGAGCGTCGCCACCCGGCCGTCGACGAGTTCGCTTCCTGCCTACCATGTTGGCGCGCGCGGACGTCCGTGCGGCCGGAGAACCCGATTGGCGGCAGGCACATGAGCGCCCGTGATCCCGACGCGTCCAGGATGCGCACCCGGTGGCAGCGCGTACGCCGCTCCCCCATCCTGCATCTCGTGGCCGCACTGCTGGCGCTCTCTCTCCTGCAGGCGTTCGTCGTCAAGCCGTTCCAGGTACCGTCCGAATCGATGTCGCCGACGCTCGAGGCGGGTGACCGCATCCTCGCCGACCGGATCACCCTCATCGGTTCGGATCCTCGCCAGGGCGACATCGTGGTGTTCTCTCGCCCCGAGGCATGGGAGACGGATGCCACGGCGCCGAGCCCGCTCCGTCGGGCGGTGGGCTGGGTCGGAGATCTCGTGGGCTTCGGTCCGAGCAATCTCGATGCGCTCGTGAAACGGGTCATCGGCGAGCCCGGGACGACTGTGCAGTGCTGCACGGCGGATGGCCGGGTCGAAGTGAACGGGACCGCGCTCGACGAGGACTACGTCCGCAACGACCTCGCATTCGCCCCCGGGCAGCTGGATTGCGACAGCGTCCCGGCGTCGTCGCGGTGCTTCGGCCCCGTCACCGTCCCCGACGGCTCCTATCTCGTCATGGGCGACAACCGGGCGAGTTCGTCGGATTCGGTGGTGAAGTGCCGCGGCACGACGTCGATCGACGGATGCGCGCGCTTCGTCCCGCGCGATCAGGTCATCGGGACCGTCTTCTCGATCGTCTGGCCGCTCGACCGGCTCTCCTCACCACTCGGCTGACGACGACGAAGCGGCACCGCCCGTCCCCGGGCGGCGCCGCTTCGTGTGGCTCCGGGTCAGGCGTTGCCGATGTGCTTGTCGACGTTCTGACGCACCTCGTCGACCTTCGCGTGCTGCTCCGCCGGAACGACCTTCTTGATGGCATCCGCCGCGCCGTCGAGGATCTTGTCGCTGACTTCTTCGGCTTTCTCGCTCTTCAGCGCCTCTTCGATCTTGTCGCGATTCTCATCGAGCAGCTTCTTGCCCTTGTTGATGATGTCGTCCACGCCCATGCGCGTCTCCCTTCAGGACCGGTGCCGGCGGGGATGCCGACGGGTTGCGGTTCATTCTTATGAATCGGCATGCCCCCCACCACCCCGCCGGGTGCGAGGTGAATGACTTTTTGCCCCTGCGGGAAGCAGGTTTACATTCATAAACAACTTTCAGGTATGCGTAAGGTCGTGATCGTGAAGGGCATCAAAGTCGGAATCTGCGCGCTGGCATTACTCCTGTCGTGCTCGGGGTGCTCCTTCGGCGAAACAGCGTCCGAGCCCGCTTCGCCGTTGCAGAGCGATAGTGCGCCCACCCGATCCACTTCTCCGGACGAAGGCCCGTCATCTTCGGTTCAAGATGCGCCGAATGAAGCGCAACCCATCACACCCGAAAACGAAGCGCAGCTCGCCATTGGTCCCGAAGAAGCTTTTTTGAGCGCAGTCTCGAATGGATGGCAAGGCGAGGCGTCTTCCGAATCTTCGTGGATCGAACTCGGAAACAACGCGTGTTCCGACCTCGAATCCGGCATCCCCCTCGCCGAGGTAAACATCGTGAACGAGGACTCGGACGCCGCCCGGTCCAACAACAGCCTCATCGTCTCTCAAGCGCAGAAGAACCTCTGCCCTCAGTTCGGATGATCGCGGGCCGATCTTGACCCCCGCCCGAAGCAAGACCCCTAGACACCTTTTGCACCGCAGAACGATCGAGGAACAGACATGACAGCGTCCGAACACCCCTCCCCCCATGCGAGCGCCACGACGCAGTCCCGCCGAGGTCTGCTCGCTGCCGGGGTAGCAGTAGTCGGCGGAATGGGAGCGGGAGCGCTCCTGCCCTCGGCTCGGGCGCGCGCGGCGGACGGCTCGGTTTCCTCCGTGAACGGCCGGTCAGGGCGGGTCGCCCTCACCGCGGCAGACGTTTCGGCGGTAGATTCCGAGACTGTCGATCTCATCGCTGTGGTGGCGACCCCGGAACGATTCCCGGGTCTCGATCCGAGCGGGGCCGCGGACTCCGCCCCCGCGCTGAAGGCTGCCATCGGAGCTTGCCCAGATGGTGGGACTCTCATCGTTCCCGCGGGAACCTACCGCCTCGCATCAACACTCTCGAATGAGGGGAAGAGCATTACGCTCCTCGGCAACGAGGCGACGCTCGTTCGCGCGCACCCCACGGCGGCCGCAGTGCTCCTGACAGGCGCATACGACGATCCGATACAGGTGACGTCGATCACACCGGTAACCGTTGAACTGGGCGGTGGCCAGCAACCCGGGGTGCAGCTGGCGATGACGTCAGCACCTGGATGGGCGCGCGGCGACGTCGTCAAGGTTTACGCAGACGACGAGATCCCCGAGGTGAGGCAGGACTCGGGAAACAAGTCACGAGTAGGTGACTTCATGATCGTCGACCGAACGTCAGGAAATTCCGCGGTTCTCGTCGGCACGCCCAACGGACCCTTCACGTCGAACATCAGAGCAGCGCGTCTACGCGACGTTCCGGTGCGGTTCGAGGGTTTCCGAGTCGACACGGACCCGAACGGCCTGAGCGCGGGCTGGGGTGGAACCACGATCGTCGTCTCCGCGCTCATGCGCCCCGCCGTGCGCGACATACACGTTCGCGTGTCGACAGCAACCGCCATACTCATGCGCGGCTGTTACGCCTATGACGTCGAGAACGTGCAGATCGACCGAGCGGTGGACAACCCGTCTGCCGGTCAATTCGGATATGGAATTCTTGACAACTCGAGCGCTTACGGCGTTGTCCGCAACCTCCATGCCCGACGAGTAAGACACGCCTACTCGGACGACACTCCCCGCATCGCGACCAACTCCTCCGTGGTCTTGTATGGAGCAACCTACGGCACTCGCATCGTCGACTCGGTGTGCCATGGCGCTTCCGCGGCAGCCTTCGACACTCACTCCTGCTCGGAACTGGTGACGTTCGACAACTGCATGGCCGTGGATAGCCGTGAAGGCTTTTCTCTGCGGGGACGCAAGCACGTGATTAAGGATTGCACGGCGGTACGCTGCACCACCGGGGCTCAGGTGATCACTGAATCGAGCGGGGCGGATGCGTCATGGGGCCATATCATCACGGGCTTCCTCGGTGATGGGCTCTCGGGTGCCGGCATCCGCATCATCCCGCGTACGTCGTCTTCCCACTCGCAGTACAACCGGCGTGAGACGCGAGGGGTGCTCTTGCAGAACATCACCCTCCGGAACTCCGCGATGCCCTTTCTTCAGGCAAACAACATCGTGCTCGATGTACACGGCCTGCATGCCACAGCACGAGCGCAGGTCGACGACGTCGCGAACGGCGCGATCCTGAGCAACAGCGTTGTGCAGGCGAAGGATTGGACGATCGATCTGCAGAACGTCACCTCTGGATCATCGCTGCGCGGGCTGCAGAGCAGGCAGACGGGCGAAGTGAGCGTTGACGGGATCGAGCTTCGTTGGCGCGACGGGGACGGTGGCCGAATTCAGGGCGTGGTTGTCGGAGAGTCGTCCGTCACAGTGACAGTGAAAAATGCTCGCTTCCCGGAGTCGCTTTCCACGCCTTCCGTGGGGTTCGCGCGAGGGTCGACGATTGACTGGACCACAAAGACACAAGCGTCACGCCTCATCACCCGACGACAAGATGAGGTGAGTAACAGCGAGACGGTTCGACTCATCTACCGCGCCGGGGACCCACAGGTGATTCTGTTGTGCACCGTGACGGACGGTCGGACCGTACCCGCACTCGTCGCGAGCGCCGTGCCTGGCCAGATTCTCTACGTTGTGAATTCCGGCGAGAGTTCAGCTACCGTGACCGTGCGACACGGTGCCACCTATCTGACCAGTTTGCGCGGAGCCGCCAACCGGCGCATGACGCCGAACTCGATGATGTCACTCGTCTGGACCGGAACCATCTGGCAACAGCTCGCATAGGCGAGCGAAGGACCATGGCTACAGTGATCTGGTGAAGAGCCAGCATTCAGTAGAACCCCGGCCGCCAATCGAAGTTCTCATGCGCCCTTCGAAAGGCACCAATCCTCGTGCCCCGATACACGCCTTGGTCTCCGCGCTACCCGATGACATCCGAGTGGTCAAGTTCTCCTGGAGACGGGCTCTCCTCGGACGTTGGGATGTCATTCACTTGCACTGGCCGGAATCGACCATTCGCGCGTCATCGAAGACGCGCCGGTGGATCAAGTACGCTCTGTTCGCGACCCTGATGCTGAGGATCCGAGCACGACGAAAGCCTTCGGTGTGGACTGTCCATAACGAGTCACCACACGAGCGAGGAACGTCCGCAGAGTCACGGCTTCTGAAATGGTGGGAGTCATCCGCCACCCGACGGGTCTACTTGTATCCCTCCGTGACGCCCGATGCGCCGGAAGCGGTGTTCATCCCCTTCGGCGATTACAGCCAGGTCGCGAACGAGCTAGCCACCGGTCCCGACCTCGCGCGGGATGCGCGTCGCATGCTCTTGTTCGGACTCCTGAGACCCTACAAGGGCATCGAGCAGCTCGTCGACGCATTTACGGCGCTTCACCTCACGGATAAGACGTTCCGCCTTGCCATCATGGGGCGGCCGGTCGATCCCGCATACGGGCGAGAGGTTGAGACGCGGCTCCAATCAACAGGATCCGACGTCGAGTTCCGCGCCGAGCTCCTGGAGTACGAAGAGCTCGTCGCCGAGATTCGTCGGAGCGCATTCGTCGTACTGCCATACCGGCGCATGTACAACTCGGGAGCCGCGCTCCTCGCCCTGAGTTGCGGGACTCCCATCCTCGTGCCCACTTCAGCCACGATGAACGACCTGATGGAGGAGTCTGGCCCCGAGTGGGTGCAGACCTACGACGGCGATCTGACTCCGGAGATCCTGCGCGCAGCATCGCAATCGTTCGAATCGACTGCTTCCCGGCGCGACGGCAGGAACGCCCTGCCCCGCCGATCGTGGTCCGCCGTCGGTGCCGAGTACGGACGGCTCTACCGTCAGATCACTCGCGGTCCATCCGATCAGGAGGACGGAAGCAGCTCAGACCGCACGCGCTGACCGAGCGTTTCGAGGCGGTTACGGGCGCTTGCCACTGCATCGATGAGTTGCTCTCGACGATCGGCAATGACCATCCCGCGCCGGACAATCTCTTTTGTCTCGAGACCCCGATAGTCGAACGAGACATCGTGGATGCCAGCTGCTGCAAAAGTCCGGTCGAGCTTCTCGGAGGAACCGCTGGTCGCCCCGATGGGAAGGGCACCCTCGGTAAGCCCGATCACCAAGGCGTGGAGACGGTCGCTCATGACGAGCTGAGTTCGCGCGTAAACATCGCGAACAACGCGCTCGAAGTCGTCGTGGGGGCCTCCGGACCATGGTGCGATGTATTCCACGTCCATGGCGTGCGCCATCATGGCGGAGCGGGCCTTATCCCGCACGACTTGGTTGATGACGACGGGACGCAAGCCGCGTGCCGTGGCGAGCGTCTTCACTGACTCGAAGAACGCCGGAGTCGGCTCTGGACGGTCGCCGCGCATGGTCACAACGAGCAGATCCCGTGCTCCCGACCTCGCGCCCGACCCATGGAGCGCGAAGGCCCAATCCGGTGTCACTTCACCCACCCCCGCGTAATCGCGGCTCGGCTGATCCCTCCACGTGGCGATCTTGCTCAGACGGGAGACGATGGCGATCTGCCACGGAAAGGGACCATGCGGCTCACGGAAGGCCATCCCTGTCTGAATAGGCACGCCCCCGCGGGCGCGCACAATTGCAGCAGTAGGTATGTCCGCGACGGCAATCTTGGTGCGTCTTCTGTTCAACTGCACCTCGCCCGCATTGGTCACAAAGCCCGCTCTCTGCTGTACCGCCGAGGACAGGGCTGCGCGTTGCCACCGGGCTCGCGAGGCGTACACGCGGTCATCACCGGTAAGGCCAAGACCAGCGGTGTAATCGCTGCCGCCATGCTCGACAAGTACGTGACGCTCGATTCTCGTGTGAATGAACGCGTCCAACATCGCTCGCCGAAGAACCGAATCTCCCAGGTTGTCGGGCTGGCCGTGCGCGGCAATGAATACTCTCAAGACTTATCTCCCTGCGGTCGGCGGTACTCGACGACCACGTGACCTCGCGCCGCATCCAAGACGCCCCAACCCCGCATCCACGTGTTGAGTGACGAACTGTTCAGCGGATTACGCCGCACACGATCAAACATCAATTTGGCGGAGCCTGCGACGATACGAGCGACACCTTCGATCCACGCGCGCGACCGCCGCCCGTCCTCGACGAGGAGCCGACCCCTGACGTTTCCGGTTCGACGAGCGCGCTGCCGAAGCCAGGGGAGGCTCATTCGGCTCAGCGGAACGTCCTCGTACACGATCGCCTCGTCGCACCACACGATGCTCCCGCCCGCGTTATGGATGCGATGGAAGAGGTGCGAGTCGCTGCCGCCACTCTCCGAGAAGCTTTCGTCGAACCAAGGATGCGCCAGCTTATCGATGGAGGCGCGACGCACCAGCACATTATTCGTCGCGGCCTGATCGAAGATGGTTCCCGTTGCGTATCTCGATCGACTGAAGAATCCCCCTTGGTGGACCCACGCCGGTGTCTCGGGTGGAAAAACAGATACGACCGGACCCCACACGGCATCGGCTCCGCTTCGGGCGAGGCAGTCGCGAAGTGTTCGTAGCCAGCGCGCATCGGGGTACTCATCGTCGTCGATGAACGCGACGAGGGGCTCTGTTGAGCCTGCAAGTCCGGCGTTGCGAGCCGCGACGATGCCCGGTTCAGGCTCCCTCAAGTACTCCACGTCAATGTTCGAGTCGGTCGCGGCCTGTTCTCCCGTGCCGGCAGGGTCGTTGTCGACGACGTAGACGCGAAATGGGCCTGCGTCTTCTTGCTTGCTCAGGGCGTCCAGAAGCGTGCGCAACTGGCTGGGTCGCTGGTAGGTTGCGACGCACACTGCGATGGGATCAGGAATGCTCAACGCCCAGCCGATCCAAGAGCGCAACGGCCTTATACCGCCAGGTAGTTCCGGCAGGAATTGTGGTCGTCTCGCGTGGGACGCGCTCACCCCCGGCGATGAGCGCAGCGAAGACCGACTTCTGGGTTTCACGGCCCGCGACACGGACACCCGTCAATCCTCTGTCGTTGGCTCCCAGTACGGGTGTCGTCACCACGGGCAATCCAGCTGCTCGGTATTCGTAAGTCTTGATGACGTCGCCACCGACCTCCCCTGCTCCGACACGATGCGGAACCCAGCCGATGTCGAACGTCTGAAGCAGCGCCGGCACTCGGTCGTAGTGAACATCGCCAAGAAGGCGAATGTTTGCTTGGGATCGCAGTGGCGCCTCATACTCCCTGTCGAGAATCGGCCCCGCGAAAGTGAAAACGACTTGGGGAAATGCTGCGGCAATGCCGAGGACGAGCTCGAGATCTACTCGCTTGCCGATCTTGCCGACATACCCGACTGTTGTCGGTCCTTGAGCAAGGGATGATGTGGGGAAACGCTCGGGATCACACCCGTTCGTGACCAAATGAGCGTCAGATCGACCGAATGCGTGAGCTGTCGCCAAGGTCGCTTCCGAATTAGCTGTCACGATATCGACGCGGTCGAAGAGACGCTGATAGGCGAGCTTCACCTCACTGCGGATCACCTCGAACGCATAGTGGTCAGTCCAGTCATCCAGCATGTCGAACGCTATCCTGCGCCCCGTGTGAGCAACCGTGTCCCATACGTTCGATACGCTCACGAAGGGATTCCAGATGACCGTCGGGGAAGACGTGTCCAGACCATGCGTGGAGTACGAGTCGCGGGAGGTCCACCACCATCGTTGGCGCGGACCCTTCGTTGGTACCCGCCAGCTCCAGCTGTCTACAGCGATCGTGTTCTGAGCCAGAGCACCCGTCCGATGGACCGGACGGAGTGCCTGCGGCTCGGGTCTCGATCGGACAGCCACAGGCCCGCTGCCGTCAAGAAGACGACCGAACCATTCAATGAAGTGTCCGTCCCGTGTTCGATATCCCTCATTAGAGAGCTTGCGCTGCCCATGCATCGGAAAGGTCACAAGGCTTTGTTCCATGGTCACTTCCGCCTCACACGATCGAGTTCGGCTTCATACGCCGCACACACGAGATTCCACGAGTAGTAATCGGCCGCTCTGGCCGTGACGACCGCCGCGAGCCGAGCGCGCTCCTCTGGGTCGTTCATCAGCGAGTTCACGCCGTCAGCGATCTCTTGCGGACGCGGCAGTACAAATTTCCCACCCTGCTCCGAAAGAACCTCCCGGTTGAATACGGTGTCCCTGGCCACCGTTGGGGCACCGCATGCCATTGCCTGCACAAGGGCCGGATTAGTTCCGCCGACACTGTGCCCGTGGAAGTAAACGCCGCAGTGTTGCCAAAGCGAGAGGAGAAGATCGTCGTCGCGTACATGCCCCATCCAGGTCACGTTCGCGTTCTCCTCAGCGAGCGACTTGGCCCGCTGGTCGAACTCGCCTCCGTACCCGGACGAACCCACGATCACGACACGATGCCTTTGCGCAATCAGTGGGACGGAGTCAAAGAACTCGCCGATCGTGTTCTCCGGGACGAACCGGGCGACAATAAGGACGTAGGCTCCGCTTTCCATACCCGCAGGAGACGCGCCGACCTTCGGCACATCACCGCCATAGGGGATGAAAACTCCCGTGCGTTGGAACTCCTTCGCCCAGTAGTCGCCGATTGCGCGGGCATCGAATACGAGAGAATCCGCCCACTTCGCGGTCGCGAGCGCGCCCGTCCGGAAGACGGCCTTGGCTAGACGACCCCATTTCTCACGCTCCCACTCGATCCCATCGACGTTGACGACCGTTGGGATTCCGCGCGCTTTCAGGAGGGGCAGCCAGTAGCCGTTGGCTACGTTCATCACCAAGGCGACGTCCGGTCGACGGCGCATAGAGTCGAGGGCCGAAGTCGCTCCATACGACAATGTGCTCAGCGACTTCGTTTCTACTCCCCGCGTCGTGCGTGCTGTCACTCGAGAGTCCGGGACGAAACCTGAACCCGCAGCAGTTCCCCCAGGCCGCCCGTACACCGTGACGTCCCATCCCTTGTCGGCAAGGTACGGCGCAAGCGAACGAACCGCCGTCTCAAAGCCTCCGTAGAAGCTTGGATACCCGCGCGTTCCGAGGATGGCGACGCTCCGCCGCGACGATGAAGAGCCATTCATTTCCCCGCACTCTCCAACTCAATCCATGCACGTCTCACCGATCTTTCTTCCAAGTACTTCTTCGGCGAGTAGTTAGTGAGAGCCAACGCGAGATAGGCGTACTTCCTCAGTGGGTTCTTCGCTAGGTGATACTTGATCCTGTAATAGGAAAGGCGCAGATGACGCCTGTCCCGCAGGCGCAGGTGTGCTGCGTGCTTCGCCATGTAGACCTTGGTCCCGGCAGCGCGACGTTCAGTGTTCCCCGTCAGCTGACCCGTGCCGTGTTTAACCTGCAGGGCGAGGCGGTCAGGGACGGATACATATGTGTTACCGGCGAGCAAGAACCTGAAGAAGAAGTCAGTGTCGTTCTTCACGGGGATGGCCTCGTCGAATCCACCCACCCGGAGGAATGCGTCGCGAGTAACAACCATATTGCTGCCTGTCGTCCCTAGGCTCACGGCAACGACGTCTTGTGCAGTCTTGCCGGACTCCAATCGCGGAGCCGCGACGCGCACGTCGCCCTTGACCATCCACCGGGCGACGACGGTCATGTCAGTGGCCGCGGCCGACCCAGCATCGATCGCCACCCGTAGGTATTCAGGCTCCCATGAATCGTCATCGTCCAGGAAAGCGAGGACGTCGCCTTGCGCGACCTTCGCACCGCCGTTCCGCGACGCCGAGGCCCCTCCCAGAGTCTCGGGGTCGTAGATGTACCGCAATGGAACTGCGGTCGACGCAGCCAACTCCGTGACCATTGCTTCCGTTGCGGCATCCTCAACGTCGCTGCAGACGATGATCTCCAGCGGAGCCCTAGTTTGCGCCAGAACCGAACCGACGGAGGCGCGCAAGAAGTGGGCGCGCTGATGAGTGGGAATGACCACCGAGACCCGCGAGGCGTCCCGGATTGGGTCGGAAGCAGCCACCGACGCTGTCTCACCCTCGCTGCGCAACGGCGCAAGCCCGTCGAAGTTCTTGGCTGATAGAGCGTTGACGGTGGGCAGCCGGTCCGCGATTCGGCTTCTCATCGACTCCAGGAGACGCGAGTTAGCGACACGCTCCGCAATCACCTCGCCGAGTCCACGCTCAGCGGAAACGGCAATCTCATCGCATCCGAACAGCTGCCCTAGGCCCTCGACTTTTCCCTGGGTCGAAATAACGAAGGCGGGAACTCCGAGCGAAAGAGCCATGATACCCAAGTGCATGCGCCCGGTAATCACCACGTCTGTCAGGGAGAGCAGCGCTCGGATCTGCGCAGGCCTCAGCAACTCTTGAACGACGTACCAGGCCTCACCGGGGCTGGCGTCGACGACCGCCTGCACCGCCGCCTTGTCTCCTCCCGCTCCCCTGTGCACGTGAGGCAGCAGTACGGGGAGATAGCCCTGGTCGCGAAGCGCGGCGAGAACACGGCTGTATTCGGAGGGCTGGTCGAGCCGCTTCGAAACCAACGCGCTCGCGTTCACGAGGGCGATTCGCCCGCCCGCCGCGCGGGCCTGGTTCAACCGGGCGAAGACGTCGGTATCCGGGTCTTGCTCGTGAAGCGAGAAGACCGTGTCGCTCGCCCCAACGGTGGGCCCGATAGACGCCTTCGCCATGCGGGCTCGGCTGAGCGGGTCACGCACGTAGAGCTGGACTCCAGCTCTAGCGGCCGTCGCCGCCGCGTAGGACACGGCTCGCGGAGCCTTGCCGTTCCAGCTGAAACCCAGGATTCGGCTTTCCACCCCTCCGCGCTGAGCTGCGACAGCAAGCCTCCACCGAAAGAGACTCGCGTCGGCGTTGTAGCCGCCATCCATGATGTCCGCGCCGGTAACAGAAAGCGTCTGGGCACCACGGAGCACCCGCGCGATACGGAAGAAGGCAGGGATGAAGGTCAGTGGGTTGCGCGACATCAGGCCAGCAATCACGACGCCTTCCCGGGCGCCGTTCCCATATTGCGGAACCACGACGGCATCTGGCTTCATGAGGATCATGTGCACGTCGCCGACGACCTGCTCGCAGAAAGCATCGGCCATAGCCTGGTCACCGATGTTGCCTCCACCAGGAGCTGCGAACAGGACGTGGTATCGACCACGCCGTCGGCCAGCCAACGCGCTCCGCACGGAGAGACTAAGCGCGGCCCCTCTGACACCTTCCAACACAGACAAAGTAAATTTTCTCGGGTTCACCATCGCCTCGAAGCCCCCATCTCAGTCAACGACGCACGACACGGCACACGACGCGATCTCCACCATTCTATGAGGAAGCCCAGAACCTCCAACTTCGGGGACGTGTAGACCCGTAAATCAGCGTCCGGCCTCATCGCTCGG
Organism: Microbacterium sp. NPDC086615; assembly: GCF_040686055.1. Classification (NCBI taxonomy): domain Bacteria; kingdom Bacillati; phylum Actinomycetota; class Actinomycetes; order Micrococcales; family Microbacteriaceae; genus Microbacterium; species Microbacterium sp. NPDC086615. Next base: position 46,036 of record NZ_JBFBJJ010000013.1, on the reverse strand, counting down.
CGTGCGAGAACCGTCGAGTGATTTACGATCGAGCTGGACACACGTGCGATTTCTACGAGCCGGAAGGACGAACGTGCCAACTCTCCTTCTGGGTTTGATCGCCGTCGCCGTATTTATCGTGATGCTCGGAACGCTCAGATGGTGGTCGACCGCGCTGATCGCAGTCATCATCGCGACGACGCTCGTTCCGCGACCCATCGGCTTTGAGATCGCTGGAGTCCCCCTGCAGACATACGACGTCGTCATCGTCGGAGTCTTCGTGATCGGGTTCGTCGTCAGCCGTCGCCCGAACTTCGCGCTCTTCCTCCCGTTCCTCGTTCTGCTGGTCCTAGGTGCGATCTTTGAGTGGGAGCCCGACCCGCAACTATCAACCAACGTGCTGTACCTCCTGGTGGGCGTCGCCGCGTGGGCCGTGGGCACCTACTTCGCTAAGCACTACGTTCCTGGAAGTCGGCACGAAACCGTACTGATCGTGTCTCTGACCGTCCTCATCCTCTTTCAGGCGGTAGTCACCGTGCTTCAGGCCAGCGGAGTTCCCATCTTCGCGCTCCAGGGCCGCACTGCCGAGCTTGAAGGCGGCCGCGCGAGCGGGACCTTCAGTCATCCTGGAACCGTCGGCAAGGTCATGATCCTTTTCATGGCTATCCTGCTCCCGCTAACGGGATCGGCGACGGCCCGCACTCGCCGGCTCGCCTACTTTGCGGTCCTCGTGGCTCTGGTACCCGTTGGCTTGTCGGAAAGCCGGGCGAACTTCGTGGGTTATCTCCTCGCGCTCCTCGTGTGGTTCATCATCATGCCTGCGAGGTCAGCAAAGGCTTCTCGATTCGTCGTGCCGGCTGTCGTGCTCGCGGGAGCCCTGATCTTCTCTGGCACCATCATCGACCGCTTCACAGGTGACCCCGAGGGAGGTGCACGTCAACACTTCGTCGAGGTCGCTCTCGAGGCCATCTCCAAGAACCCCTGGTTGGGCGTGGGCCCAGGAAACTACATACCGGTCGTTGGGCAGACTGACAACTTGACCGCCCAAGGATGGCGGGTTCACAACGTGTTCCTCCTCGAGATCACGGAACTCGGGATCCCGACCGCACTGTTCTTCTTCCTGCCTGCCGTGGTTCTCATCATTCTGAGCATTCGTCTGATGCGTCGAGTGGATGACACCGGAGCCTGGGCGCGAGGCGCCATCGCGGCAGCCGCAGGAACCCTCGTGACCGCGGTGACCGGCTGGGGCCTAATGAACGGGTCGATCTTCATGATCTGGTTCCTCTGCATGGGGTTCAGCTTTGGGATGCTGGGGCGGCGGGGCTCGCCAAAGTTTGGGCCCACAGCAGCCACGGCTCGCGCCAAACGAAGTACCCGCACTCGTCAAGCACGAGTGACCGCGGCATGATGCTCATCGCAGGAATGAAGCGCGCCGGATGACTTCGCTTGCAGGAGCCGCTGCTCGGGGCGCTGCGCACACACTGTTGGCTCAGTTCCTGAGATTCGCCATTCAATTCGGCGCGTTGATGATTCTCGCCAGGCTGTTGACGCCCGCAGATTACGGCACCGTGGCTCTGGTCACGGCTATCACGGGATTGGCGCTTCTCCTCGCCGATTTCGGCCTTTCCTCGGCCGCGATCCAGGCGCGCGAGATCACGCACCATCAAAAGTCCAATCTGTTCTGGCTGAACACGGTAGTCGGCGTTCTCGTATCTATCGTCGTCTTCTTCGCCGCTTACCCCATCTCCTGGTTTTACGGCCGGCCCGAGCTCGTACAGGTCGCTCAAGCGCTCTCTGTGGTCTTTCTCCTCTACGCTGTTACCGCGCAGTTTCGAGCAGAAGCGTCGAAGGCGCTCCGTTTCAAGGCGATGGCAATTGCCGATGTCTCAGCTCAGCTACTGTCGTTTGCGGCGGCCATCGTCGCAGCAATTTTCGGTGCCACATACTGGGCACTCGTCCTCCAGCAGGTTCTGTCTGCGTTCCTTCTTTTGATTTTCCTTTGGGTCGCGTCTCGATGGACGCCGACCTGGCCATCACGCAAAGCCAGTATTCGCTCTTTCATCAGTTTTGGCGTAAACAACCTAGGCGTACAGCTCGTCACATACGCGAGCAACAACATCGACTCAGTACTGATCGGGCGATTCTGGGGCGTTGAGCAATTAGGTCTGTACAGCCGCGCGTACCAGCTCTACAGATTGCCGCTACAGCAGTTGGCGGCGCCGATGACGCGGGTGGCCTTTCCTGTACTCTCCAAGATCGAGGACGACGCTACTTTCCAGCGATATGTGCGACAAGCGCAGCTGTTGCAGACTTATGTCATAGGCGGCGTGTTCTTCGCAGCTACAGCCCTGTGCTCCCCGCTCGTGGAAATCGTCCTGGGACCTGAGTGGGATGAGACAAAAAGCCTCTTCGCTATCTTGGCCATTGGCGGTGTCTTCCAGACGCTGGGTTACGTGTACTACTGGGTCTTCCTGTCGAAGGCACTCACTGGAATGCAACTGCGATACACCCTCCTGTCTCGTAGTCTCATGATCGCTCTCATGTTCGCAGGCGTCCCGTGGGGCGCCATAGGGGTCGCGATCGGCATGACGATCGGGCTGTTGCTGAACTGGGCCATCTTGACCTTCCGCGCGATGCCAAGAGCTGGGCTTGCCCCCCGCCCGATGGTCGTGGCTGCCGCCCGACCGGTCGCTCTTTATACGGTGATGCTGTTGATTACTGCGCCCGTCATCTGGTTGACGTGGGATCTCGCCCCCTGGTGGCAGGTCCTCGCCATTCTGCCCACGATGAGCGCAGTGCTGCTCGTCGCCTACCTCACCGTTCCCGCCATCCGCGTCGACGTTGCGGATGTCCTACGTATGGCCAAGCGGGGTCGACGGTGACGAAGCCGCCGCCCCAAGACGCCGGCCCAATTCCGGCGGGAATGACATCGCACAGCCGCCGCGAACTTCTTGCCGGCGGGCTCGTCGCCGCAAGTGGCGCAGTCATCCTAGATCGAGCCCTACGGACCACTCTGCAGCCTCGACCGTCAACGGGACCCAGCTCGTCATCGACCTCCAGCGCCTCGGTGTACATATCCTCGGACACCTATCCGGGGATAGACCCGACCGGGAGGAACGAATCCGGCCGTGCACTGTCAGACGCACTGCGGACCGTCCCTTCCGGGTGGGAAGCCATCATCGCTCCCGGCACCTATCAATTGAGCAGTCCCATCGCGGCCTCTTCTGACGTGCTGCGGCTGTCTGGTTACGGTGTGACACTGGTGCAGGTCGGCGCCGCGCCCGTCATTTCAGTAAAGGCGGAGTGGGGGACGCCATTCACGGTAAAGTCTCTAACGTCAGTTAGGACGGGTGACAGCGCGGCTGGGTCGACCACAAAGATCACGATCGATGGCAGTGTTGGCTGGCGCGCCGGAACGCTCATCAAGGTGTTCTCCAACGATCCCATCCCCGGAGCGCGATCAGCGTCGGGCGATCGCGTCGCACGAAGTGGTGAATACGCGATCGTTGCCTCCAGCAGCGACGGCGAGGTGCTGACGATGGCGCCCCTTCGTCAAAAGCATTCGGACAACACGCGCGTCGTCGAAGTCAGTCGTCGGACCGCCGACATTCGCGGATTCACTGTAGAGGGACGATCTCCCACTGCGAAGGTCGTTGGCGCACCACTGATCTATCTGGCTGGACTACTCGCCCCGTGGGTGGATGACATCCGGTGCATCAGTGCGCACGGTCCGGTCATCCACATGAAAAGTTGCTACTCCTTCACCGTTTCGCGACTCGATGTCGCGTTCGCGGAGGACGACGCGCCCCGACTCCTCGGCTATGGCGTGCTAGATAACTGCAGTGCGTTCGGCACGGTGCAGAACAGCACCGTGCGACATGCACGGCACGCATACACGGACGACGCGCCACCAATCTCCGCCAGCAGCACCGATCCTCATGGATATGGAAGCTCCTACGGAAACAAGGTCGTCGCTTGCAGCGCCGTCTCGCCTTCGCGATCGGGATTCGACACGCACCACCCGAGCGAGGGAACGTCATTTCTGGGGTGTTCAGTCAGTGCCGCCGCGGATGACGTCGCCGCGTTCTCTCTTCGTGGGAGAAACCACCGCGTGATCGGTTGCTCGGCAGAGGATGTGGGCACCGGCGTTCGAGCCTTCACCGAAGCGACGCGTGGAGGCGAATCCTTCGGCCACATCGTGCAGTCCTTCAGCGCGCGCACGATACGTGGGGCCGCCGTAGCCGCCGATATCAACCCGACGGGCCACCCTAGTGCGGGAAAGTTGGAGTCGCGCCCTGTGCTGACGATCACGGGGGTAACCGTCGACGGTGTTGTGAACGCAATCCGAGCGAGGAACGCATCCGTCTTCGTTCGCGATGCGTCGATTTCCGTGACGGCGGATCAAGAAGGATCGAGCTTTGTTCAGAACGAAGGCTCCGATTTGTACATCGACGACTCGTCGTTCCGCGCTGACGTGACCGCGAAGTGGTCACCGATCGCCTCGACCGCAGTGGAAGGTCGAAGCGTGAGACTCTCACTACGCAATGTGGCCTTTCAGATGAGCCCCTCATCAATGGCCCAGGCTGACACGATCTTCACCGGCGCGGCGCCGAGGGCGGACCTCCGCGCTGTGACGTTCTCAGACCTTCCCCCGAACGGTATAGGCGCGGTCGAAGAAGGAAGTTCGTTGCAGTGGGAGACTCAGTCATCCGACCCCAGGACCCCATCGCTGTCCTCCGCGGCCCACAAGTTCAGTGGCGACCTCGCGAGTCAAATGCCTGAAGTATGGAAGTCGGCTGACGCACACGTCGTCGTTGAGCTCAGCGCGGACAGCGACCGCGCTTCCTCGGTGCCACTGCAGGCGGCGCAACGACAGTTCCAGTTGTTGACCCTTATTTGCGCACCTGAGAGCGTCGCCCTTCAGCTGGTGGGCTCTCCGACGGCACCGTTGAATACGCAGAGCGAGACAGCCCGATCGATTCAGCCCGGACAAGCCGTGACACTTGTGTGGTCCAGCCGCGGTTGGACCACAACGGCGTAAGCCGCATGTAACAAATTGCTCAGTGATCCATGATCACTGTCGAGACCTCGCGCCGAGGCGACCGCGCACGTCTGTGGCCACCGCGACCGTACCCGATAGCCACCATCATGATGATTAACTCCGAGTCCTCCGCATTCAGGTGGCGTCTCAGCGCCTCTGCCTTTGGCGTGGGCACACTCATGTTCAGCATGCAGGAGTCCAGGCCGAGTGCGTGCAGAGCCCACACGAAGGACATCGCGAAGATGCCACCATCGATCCATCCCTGATTGCGCTCTTTCGCGCCTGCGAAGGCGCGCGCGTCAACGCTTATGACAGCCACCGCAGGAACGATGTCTCGAAAGCCTGCGCTCCCGTTCTGGAACGTCAGCGTCTGCCTCGCCTCTTCCCCGTGACGGAAGTAGATGCGCCAGCTCTGGCGATTGCAAACGGATGGTGAGTTCAACGCGAGTGCTACCGCGCGCTCGAGGACGTCCGGCTCGACCGCACGGGTGGAAAAATCGCGCACACTGTGACGAGTTCCGAAGAACGAGGCGGGGTCAGGAAGAGCAGGGTCACTGGCGAGCTGTCGCACGGGGCTGATTTCTTCGGCGACACCGCCTCCGGTATTCCACTCTTGGAGTGCGGCAAGCGCACTCTGAGCGTGCTGGACGTATGGCGCGGTCGGATCGGCCATCGGCAGGAGCCGCTCGAGGCGCTTCTGCACTTCGAGACCAAACGGCCGGCGTGGCTCCTTCAGAGCCAACCCCTTCTCGATGCGGTGGTAGTCCTTCGTTATCTGCGCCTCAAGATTCATTCCTGAAAGCGAGAGACCGATCGCCCTGTCATCGGGGAGCATGGACGCGGCATATCGCCGCCGATCAGCAGCGAACTCCCGGCGGACATCCTGGTGAACTTTGACACGTTTGATGAACCGTCGGAGCGCGCGCGGCGCCAATTTATTCAATGAAGGCATGACTTCCTCACGAAATGACGACCGGCTTCCGGATCAGCCGTCAGAGATGCGACAGCCAAGGACCCTCACAACAATACGCGTTAGCGCACCGCATGGCTCACGCTCAGCTCGCTCTATTCAGCAAACCCGGCGAGGAAGGGGTCGCACGACGCGTCGATCGTCACGGGAGTGTCGTTCGCCGTCGGCGTGTGACGCAGGTCGAGGGGACCCAGCGGTCCCGCCGGCAACTGCACCGTGTACGAGATCGTCCGGTTTTCGTTCTGACCAAGGGTGACCATCCGGCTCTCGCCCGTGTTGTTGTCTTCGACGCCGCTGCGTGAGAGCGACGGGATGTCGCCATCTCCCGGGTCCATCGCGGTGATCGTCGCCCCCGGAGGGGCGAAGAAGAGCGCGTTGAGCATCATCGTGGTCTTCGGCAGACCGTAGTCACTGTTCCGGAACCCGAGGGTGTAGGCGTTGGTGATGTCATCGGTGATGCCGTTGTGCATGTTCATCGAGACGTTCACCGTGCGATCGGCCGCGTTGCACGTGGCAGAGACATCGGTGGTCAGGTGGTACTCGAGCTTCCCGATCGAGAAGTCGTTCAAGTAGATCCCGAGCTGCGTCGAGGTCGTGTTGTCGGGACGCAGTCCCCCATCGAGCCCCACCTCCGTCACGAGCGCCTGGGCCTGCTCATCCGTGAACCAGAGATTGATGCGTTGTTCCTGCGCGCTCCGCGTCAACTGATCGAACATCGCGATGGGGTTCCACTGGCCTCCCGCGAGGCGCGAGAAAACGGTGGACGACACCATCGCGAAGAACTCGTCGGACGAACGCCCGTTGTCACCGGCATCGCCGAAGCGCTGATAGGCGTCACTCAGCAGGAGTTTGACGGCGTTCTCGGAGGTGATCTGCTCGCCCGTCGGCAGATCGACCGGCCCGAGCACCTCGAGCATGTGCGCGAGTACGACCGGATCGATCGACATCACGCCGTCGAACTGCGAACCGTCGGTTCGCTTCCACAACGACTCGAACAGTCGCGCCGTCGTCGGGAAGTCGGGGGTGAAAGTGTAGTCCTGCGAGTAACGCGTGAACGTGTCGGGGTAGAGGGACAGCGTGCTCTCCGGAAGGTCCAGCACGGAGCGCCCGGCCTGTCCCGCCGCGTAGAAGGCCATCGAATCGGACTGCTCTTTGAGCTCGATTCGTCCGTTGTCGACGACCATGACGCTGGAGGCAGCCGGGTTGCCACCGGTCGCGCGAATCTCGGCGTTGTTCTGGAACACGACGAGGTACGTCTTCGGGCCGTCCCCGCCCGCTGCGGCGAGCAAAGACGGGAGGTACTTCTGGACCAGGGTGAGCGAGGGAGCCGCCTGGTCGACGATCTGCGCCACCTGGTCGAGCGGCTCGGTGACGATCGGGAGCAGGTTCGTCCGGTCGATACCGTCAGTGACCGCCTTCGCATCCGTGAAGGCGCTCGTGATCTCCGGAAGAGCGCCCTCCGCCTGCCGGAACGGCTCGAGATTGATACCCCCACCCTCGACGGCGAGAGAAGAGAAGTCGGATGCCGACAACAGGGCGACCGTTGGCGGCAGGGCGCGGCCGGTGAGGTCGCGCGTCATCGCCGTGAGCTCCTGGACCGCCTGGGTGTTGTCCTTCACGAAAGGGATCGACGACGCCAGGTCCCACAGGGGGCCCGAGGATCCGGCATCCGCGCGTTCCGTCATCTGGAGCACTTCACCGGAGACCTGGTTCAGCCCGTTGATGTCTCGGTTGGCAACGATCTGCGGAACGAAGGACAGCTTGGTCTGCGCTCCGAGGAGGTCGGTGCGCACGACGCCCGCCTGCTGCATGAACGCCAGGGCGACGACGCCGACCGCACACAAAGCGAAGCCAAGGACACCCAAGGTCCACCCGAAAATCGCCCCGGCGACCCTGCCTCGATCGCGCGAGATCGGCTCCGGTGATTCACGACGTTGGCCGCGACGCGTCTGATGCTCGGGCACCGCCGTCATGCGGTGCCACCTTCGATTGGAGCGGTCGGGTCGGGGTTCGGGATCGACGGTTCCGTCGGTTCGGGCTCGGGATCCGGCGTCGGTTCCGGTTGGGTGGGCTCCGGCGACGGCTCGGGGTCCGGCGAGGGAGCGGGCTGAGAAGGCTCCGGCGAGGGGGCGCCTGGTTCGGAAGAGTCCGAACCGCCGCCGCTGTCGGTGCCGCCGTTCGGATTGCTCGGCCGGTTCGGCGTGGCCTCCCGCTCCGCCTCCTCAAGGGCGACGACACGCGCATTCTCGGCGCGCAGCGCGTCCACCGCCGCGGCGTACGCCGGCATGTCGGAGAGGCCGTCACCGCCAGAGCGCTGAGCGGTCACGATGCGTGCCGCGGCGTCAGTCACCGCAGATCGGAAGCTGGACCCTGCCGAATCGTTCTCAGCAACGAGCTTCTCTGCCTCCGCCTGGATTGCCGTCCCGACCGAGGCGAGCGCCGACCTGTACTCGTCAAGTGCCGAAACGACGGTTGAACGCGCGTCACGAGCTTTGGCAACTAATGGTGGGAGTGTCTCACGCGCGAGGCGGACATCGTCGATCGCCTTGCCGACCTGGTCGAAGGACTGCTCGTCAATCTGATCCCGTGCGTATACCGGGACAGCGACCGGCGCCGTCGGGGTCGCCTTCTGGAGCAGAGCAAGACGAGCGCTTTCCGCAGAAGCCAAAGCCGCCGCGTCAACGCGTCCCTGAAGCCCAGCGAGAACGGGAGCGCTGGTCTCGGCCAACGATGCAGCGTCCGCAATAGAGCCCGCGTAAAGGTCGACTGCGGTCTGCAGCACCTTCGTTTCGTTGGCCAGTTCCGCTTCCCGCTCGCGCAAACTGATCATGGCTGCATCCGCGGGGTTGGCGGTTGCGCGCTGGACGACGGCGAACGACGCGGTTCCGACGAGCGCGATGACAGCTAGCGCCGCCACCGCCACGCTCATGTAGTTGACGGCGCCCGCTTTCCTGCGGCCACCAAACAATGGTCTCCGACCGGCCTGCGCGAGGTCGGGCGCCCGCCACCCCTCGTCCGCACCTCGCAGGTCTGCGCTGGACTCAATCAATTTCGACAGATCCAGTCGTGCTCCTGCCCGGCCCGACGTCTCCCGCGCCCCAACAAGCGCGGTCAAGTCGGCGGTGGTTGCCGTTTCCGAAGCACGAGGCGGCCCCACGAGATCCGAGAGATCGGGAACAGCGGAGGAAGAAGCCGTCGACGACGCGCCAACCAATTCTCGAATGGTTCGTGTAGAACCTGACGGCACGTTTTGCGTCGTCACGCCTACCAACGCCTTCAATGAGGCCGAGTCGGGTGACGGAACACTTTTGCTCGACTCCGCCCCATCGCGTTCCACAGTCGACCAGAGCAAGGTTCGCAGGTCGTTCATGGGGTCTCCTGGGCGCCATCTCCAGCGCCGTTCGTCGAATGTCGTAGGGTAGTCGAGGGGGCGCCCAGTTCAGCGCGGATTTCCTAGGAAAAGGATATCCCGAGAATCTACGGACTATAAACGGCCCTCCATCATCTTCCACCAGGGAATGGACGAGGCTTGGAACTGCGCGACTATCTCAGGATTCTGCACCGCAACTGGATCCTCATCCTTGCGCTGACGATCCTTGGCGGGGCCGGAGCCTTCGGCTACTCCTTGCTGCAGACACCTTCGTACGAAGCGAACACGCAGCTCTATGTGTCCGTTCGCTCCGACAGTTCCGGAGTGAGCGAGCTGGCCCAAGGCACGAACTTCGCACGACAGGCCACGGTGAGTTTCGTCGACGTCGTAGACAGCGCCGTCGTGCTGGATCGCGTCGTAGACGACCTGAACCTGAACATGAGCGCGCAACAGCTTGCGCGTTCGGTGGAGGCCTCGTCGCCCCTCAACTCGGTGATCATCTCAGTCAAAGTCACCAATACCGACCCCGAGCTCGCCGCGGCGATCGCGAACTCGGTCGGCTCCAACTTCGCGGATGTCGTCGTCAACAAGCTGGAGAAGCCGGAGGGCGAAGCGGCGAGCCTCGTCCGAGTAGAGACAATCGAGCCGGCTCTCGTTCCCACCTCGCCGGCGTCGCCTCATACCGCGCTGAACATTGCTGTCGGGGTGGTCCTTGGCCTCGCCCTCGGGCTCGGAATTGCCCTGCTCCGCTCGGTCCTCGACACACGCATACACTCCCTGCACGACATCGAGGCAGCGACGGAGGCACCGGTTCTCGGCGGCATCGCTCTGGACCCGGATGCCAAGAAGCGACCGCTCATCGTGCACGCCGACCCTCGCAACCCTCGTGCTGAGTCGTTCCGCAGCCTGCGCACGAACCTGCAGTTCATCGACGTCGACGGGACTTCGCGTTCCTTCGTCGTTTCGAGCGCCGGTCCCGGTGAAGGAAAGTCCACGACCACGGCGAACCTGGCGATCGCTCTCGCCGAGACGGGTGCCCGCGTCGTGCTGGTCGACGGCGACCTCCGCCTCCCCCGCGTCGCCGATTACATGGGTATCGAGGGCGGTGTGGGCCTGACCGACGTTCTCATCGGCCGCGCGGAGCTCGTCGACGTCCTGCAGCAGTGGGGCACCGGCAAGTTGTTCGTCTTGCCTTCGGGCCGGACGCCCCCCAACCCCTCTGAGCTCCTGGGCAGCCAGGCCATGCAGCGCACGCTCGCCGCCCTGGCGGATGCGTTCGACTACGTGCTGGTCGACGCCCCTCCGCTCCTCCTCGTCACAGACGCCGCGGTGATTTCGCGATTCACGAGTGGTGTCCTCATGGTCGCCGCATCCGGCACGACGAAGAAGCCTCAGCTCACCGCAGCCGTCGAAAAGCTCCAAGCGATCGGGAGCCGCCTCTTCGGTGTCATCGTGACGATGCTGCCCTCGAAGGGACCGGACAGCTACGGCTACGGCGCGTACTCTTATAGCGCTCCGGAGGAGCCCGCCGGGACGAGCAAGGGTGAGCGGCGCTCGCGGCGCGAGAGGTCGGACGAGAAGTGACCTTCTCCATCCTCTCGGTGTGCACGGGCAATATCTGTCGATCCCCCGTCGCCGAGTTGCTGCTCGCGCACGCCCTGTCGCCCGTGGCAGATGTGCGGGTGGAGAGCGCCGGCACGGGGGCGCTTGTCGGCAGCGGGGTACCCGAGCAGGCCCAACGTCTGGCCGCCTCCCGCAGTATCGACGCTTCGATGCACCGTGCACGCCAGATCGACAACAGCCTCATCCGCGGAGCCGATCTCATCGTCGCCATGGCTCGCGAGCATCGACGCCTCATCGTGGAGTCACTTCCGGCCGCCATGCGCCGGACATTCACGCTGAGAGAACTCGCCCGCATCGCAGAAGCCGTCGAGCCGCGTCTTCCGCAGGCTGTCGCCGAGTCCGGAGCCACCAGCGCTGAAGACGGGATGCGAGCCGGCGTCGCCCTTGCAGCGGCCCTCCGGGGCACCGTGGAACCGCCGTCGAGCCCGGAGGACTTCGACGTCGTGGACCCTTACCGCCGGTCAGACGAAACCTACGAGCGGTCGTTCCTGGAACTCGCTCCTGCAGCCGATCGAGTCGCGTCCTACCTGGAGGCGGCGGCGCGCTACGCCACCTCCCGCTGAGACGACACAGTCCCGCACAGAATGACCTCGACAATTTGTCGGGGTCATTCTGTATTGCGGCGCCAGAACCGGAATCCGACGATGTCACCTTCAAGTTGGTAGGACGACGCCACGAATGGCGCCAGTCCTTCGAAGTGAGCTTCCTCGGGAGGGCACTCGATCGAAATCCCACACGACTCGGGAGACTCGACGATGAGAGCCGGAGGGAATGACACCACGTCGGACAGATACTGTGCGGGCAGTCCGTCGTATCCCTGCTCGACAGGGAGCGAATAAGTGATGGAGGTCGGAGAAAGCCGCTCGGATGCAGCAAGAATCCATGTCTCGGCCCCGTGCACGAGCACGCGATCGTTCGAGCTCGTCTCGGCAATGACGCGGTCGACGAGCTGCGCCTGGTAGGAGCCCGGCACGGCGACCCCTGCCCCCAGGGCGATGCGCGTCCACTGGAGTGCGTTCGTTGACGAGCTCGCAAGGACGAGCAGGACCACTCCCCCGGCGGCGATCCAGCGGGAGAGGTTCCGACGACTGCCCCGCCACTGGCTCACGCTGGACGACTCGAGGAGAAGGTGCGCCAGCATGACAACACCCGCGACCACGAAGCCGGCGATGGCGACGACGAGATAGTGCGGATACGGCCGGCCGGAGATCATCTGGGAGAGCGCATCCACGCCCCCGACCGCTATGAACACCGCCACGACCAGAGGGCGAGTTCCGGTGGCGCCATCCGCCGTCCGTTCGCGAAGAAGCCATGCTCCCGTGAGCGCGAGAACCGCCGCAACGGCGGCGCCGGAAACGAGCAATTGCGCAAGGGTACCGAAGGCGCTCAGACGCTCCCCCATGCTCGCTCCGCCTGAATAGAACAGGTTATAGCGCAGGTACTGATCTACAGCGGCACGGAGCGCATTCCCGCTCCATAGCCAGAGCGACAAAGCGGCGCCTACGGCGACGACCACCGCGAGGATTGCCACGCTGAAGATGAGTCGACGTCGGAAGAAAATCGCACCGCTCACCGCAGCGAGCACAAGTCCTACGACGTTGTTCATCCTGGTGAACAACCCGACCGCGAGGGCGCATCCGATCAGGAGACCTGCGAAGCCGGCGGCTCGGGACGACGCCTCTCGTCCAAACCGGAGAGCGAGGTGCGCGACGACGGAGTATGCGACGAGCTGCAGCGGGAAAAGCCAGGTTTCAGTGAAATTGCCACCTTCGAAGACGCCGAGATATGTGACTCCCACTACCAAGACGGCGGGAATGGCCGCCCGCCCGATGAGGCGAACCCATACGAGTCCGGCTATGGCCAGGCCAGTGAAGAGCACGAGGCCCTCAAGGAGCGGGGCACCCGCGATCCCCCCGCCAAGCTGCCATGCCATAGCCTCGATGGCCGCCAGAAGAGGGCCCTTGTGGTCCCACGAGTCGACATACGGCATTCCTCCTCGGGAGATGACCATCCCGGTGTAGAGAAAAACACCCGAGTCTCGGGTGAGATGTCCGCTGACGAGCATCGGGAGATACGCCGCGGTGCTGACGAGGAGCGCAGCTGACGCGGTCGCAAGGCCAGCGAGTGAGAAATGACGGGTCATTGGGCCGGGCCTCTCACGGCGACGAGATTATGCTCGCGCCATGTGTCGATAACCCGGCGGTCGCGAACGTGGACCAAGGTGACGACAAGCGCTGCCGCGGCGACGCCCACCCACCCACCCAGCGAGTTGGCAACAACGTCGTCGACTGCGGCAAATCGCGCGGGCAGGAAGAAGAACTGCGCGAGTTCCAGAGTTGCGGACAGCGCCGAAACCAGCAGCAACGAGATCCAGCGAAATTTTGTCGCGAACATCAGCGCCAGGAAGAAGCCGACTGGAATGAACATGAGGACATTCGCGAAGAATTCGAACCAGTGATATCCGAACCATTCCGGTGCACCGCTGCGGCGGAGAACCGACAAGAAGCGTTCGATGACAGGACGATATCCGCGGTCGATAGGTGTCGGCGACAACGTAGCCAGGAGAACCACGATCATGCAGATAGCGAGACCCGTGACGGCGATCTTCACGCGCATGCTCAACCGCGCACATCTCCTGAGGAAGGTCGGCGAGACCGCGCACCGACGATATCAATCCACCAGAGTTCGGCGAGCGCACGACCGGCGAAGCGCACGAGACGGGGAGGGGGAAGAATGACGCGCGAATGACCGCCTCCCCACATCGTGCCCTGTGCAACCGCCCCCCGACGAGGGATGCTCTCGACGGCGACGTACCGAACCCGGAGTCGATCTCGTGCCTCGGCGATAGAGAAATGGACATGCGGGACGAGCGCGTCGGCGGGAACCCCGTCGAGCAGACGAGCGAGGGCGTCAGGACGATACGCACGAAGGGGCGTGTTCACATCAGGAACGGACTGACCACACAAGAAAACAACTGCAAACCTCACCAGAGCGCTCAGACAGCGACGGAACCACGGATCGGAGCGTCCGCGCCGCACACCATGGACGACATCGGCCTGCGATTGGTCTAGAGCGACCGCGACACGGACGATGTCGTCACCATAGAACTGACCGTCACCGTCGACATGGACGATCGCCCCCGGAGCGCTGCGCAGACCTTCGCCGTAGGCCGCGAGCGCGGTCGGGCCATGACCGCGATTGATTGGAGACCGAACTACCCGCGCGAAGGAGGAACCGACTCGGGCCGTCTCGTCAGTCGACGCGTCGTCCAGGACGATGAGTGTTGCGGTTCGGCCCACAGCGGCAAACGAAGCCTGTATCTCGGCAAGGAATGTCGGCAGCGCCTCGGCCTCGTTGAAGGCTGGTATCACAACCGTGACATGATCTTGCGCCTGCACCCTGGCATCCCCGCTTCTCTCCGGGGCTCGATTCACCCGCCATCTCCCCCGAACCTGTAGCGTATGACACTCGTGGGGCGCACCAGGAATCTTCGTCGCGCGGGCGCACTGTCCGTGCGGTTCCTCATCGTGGGAGCGATCAGCACCGGGATCGAGATTGCGGCCTTCAACCTGCTGATGATCGCGGGGGTCGGCCCGGTCGCGGCGAAGGTGATCGCCTCACTCATCGCCCTCATCAACGCCTACTTCGGCAACAGAGAGTGGGCGTTCCGCTCCCGCTCCCGTACGGGCACAGGTCGGCAAATCGTTCGTTTCCTCCTCGTCAACGCGCTCTGTACTGGCGCCGGCGCCGCGGGCGTGTGGGGCGGAGAGCGCGCTCTGGAGGCGATCTACGGGGAGGCGGGGGCCCTGGGGCTCAACATCGTCAATCTCGTGTCGATCGCATTTGTCACCGTTCTGCGCTTCGCGCTTTACCACTTCTTCGTCTTCCCACCCGCCCGGCCGATTCCGGCGGCTGAACAGCGCTCGGGTAGGCTCGGCCCGTGAAGACCGCCCCCCGAGTCCTCGGAACCCTCTCCCTGCTCGCCGCGCTGGCGTCCCTCGGCTTCCAGCTGATCGTGGTGCTGCGCCTATGGGCGGTCTTCATCGAAACGATCTCTCTGACGAACACGCTCGCCCTCGGGACGGCAGGCGCCTTCCTAGGCCTCGCTCTCGCAGTCGCGGCGGTCATCGTCCGCCGCGGGTTCGGCTTGCTCGCACCTCTTGCAGGTCTGATGAATCTCGGATTGCTGGCGGGCTACGCGTACGTGTTCTCCGTCCTCTGACGGCGATCGCTTCCCTGAAGTCGGCGCTACGGCGCCACGGCCATCAGTTGCCGCAAGGGACCTCGACGACGGTAGCCGTAACGGGATTCACCATCGGGGTGTGCACAAGCGAGACAGTGCCACCGTCATCCGGCTCGCCCTCGAACTTCACGGCAAGAGTGTGTTGAGTGCCCATCGGATTCACAATCCACATCCGCCCGACCGGACGCCCCAAGTGTTCACCCGTCGTGATCGAGACATCCACTCCGTCGAGCGCTGCGTTGACGAACTTGCCTCCCGCGGGGCCGTAAAACTGCAAGTCCGTACCTACCGTTCCCTTGTCGTACCTGCTGGCGGTGTCGACGTACGGGACCAAACCCTCGGCGGTCAACGGGTCCAAAGTGTTCGCAAACGTCATCACCGTGGTGTACGTAGGCGTAGCCGAGCAGCGATTCACCTGCACCTCGGTCGCAATGCTCGTGTAGAAGCTCAGCTTCGACTGAGTCAAATCATTGACGAATACACCCAGAGTCGTCTGCCCTTCGCGCTCGTTCGCCGGAAGCGGCCCTAGCAGGCGCGAGCCTGCCAGAGCACCGCGCGTCGCGTCGTCGAACGGGTAGAAGTACAGTCGATTCTCGTTGACCGCCTGGTTGACTGCTTCGGCGAAGGCGACGGGCTTGAAATCGCCCGATGACACCGCGTCGAAGATCTCCACCGCGGCCGAGGCAAAGAACTCGTCTTGGTCCGCGTTGTTCGGATATCGAGCGTAAACGTCGCTGAGCAGCGTCTGAACGGCATTGCTTGCTGTCAGCTCGTCCCCGGTTTTCAGCTTCACGGGCCCCGTCGCTCGAAGAACGTACGAGAGCGCAACCGGATCTATAGACATCACACCGTCAACGGAGGTGCCGAAAGATTCCTTCCAGTAGGCTTCGGCCAGATGAGCGGACAGCTCGAAGTCAGGCGTGGACGTCATGTCCTGCGACCAGCGGCCGACCTTGTCGTCGTAGAGCTTCACGACATCGCCATCGAGCGGAAGAATCGGCGTTTCGCGCTTGTTCTTGAAGCTTCGACTCGTGGCCTGCTTGACAATCTCCATCTTGCCGTTCTCCACACGGAGTTCGACCACGGAGGCCGGAATCCCGCCGGTACCGCGTGCCTCAGCGTTGTTCTGGACAAGGAGGAGGTAGTTCTTGGGGCCGTCCTGTCCCATAAGCGAAGCCAGCTGCGGCATCAGAGCGTTCGCCCGGGAGAGCGCCGGCTGGAGAGTGGCCACGGCGCCCGTCAGCTGTGACAGCGGTCCGCGCAGCATTCCTGGCGTGTCTTGAAGGTCTACACCGGACAACGCGTCCGCCGCACGCTCACCTGAAGCCGCAGCTTCCGAAACGGGCCCAACGAGTTGCGACATCGCATTCACATCGAACGCTCCGCCGGTCGGGCGGAGGATCGCTGGATCAACGTCGACGAGCGCGGGCAGAACCCCTTGCGCCAGTTCGTCAACGGCCACGGTCGATTCGCGGACGGCGTGCAGGGACGGCCCGATGAAAGGAGCCTGTTCTGCAATCCACCACAGCGGCGTGTCAGCGGCACCGCGAGCAGAGGCCGCGTGCCCTTGCAACTCCGACACTGACGATGCCAGCGCGGCACGGTCATCCGACCCGAACTGCTCCTGCATCTTCGACACGACGGGCACAGCCGCTCGCAGCTCCTTCTGCGCAATGAAGCCTCCGATGGCCACCGCGGCGGCCAGGGCGACAAGGACCGCGCTCAGAGCCCCGAGGGAGATCCAGGCGATCGTGCGAGGTCGAAGGCGGCGCGTGGGCTTAC
Source organism: Microbacterium sp. NPDC086615 (assembly GCF_040686055.1). Lineage (NCBI taxonomy): Bacteria > Bacillati > Actinomycetota > Actinomycetes > Micrococcales > Microbacteriaceae > Microbacterium > Microbacterium sp. NPDC086615. The sequence continues at coordinate 29,028 of NZ_JBFBJJ010000013.1, read as the reverse complement.
GTGACATTTTCATCCGATCACGCCGCGAGTCGGTCATCCGGCGTCGGGCGCGACGGGCACCTGCCGCGCGATCGGTATGCTACCTGAGTCGGTTCAGAGCATTCCGGGAACGAGCAAGTCCGGCCGGGAAATACAAGGGCGGGACGCGATGGCATTCGCCTTTCTTCCCCGGCGAGGGGGTTCTGCTCTCGGGAAGATCCCAGATTTCACCGTGGATTCCGGGGATACTTCACAGGGGGGCTCGACAGGGATCGTCGTGCGGCGCTTCGTGGTCGGTCTGAACGAATGGACAATTTCGGTCCGACCTCTCAGCCTCCGTCCTCGCCCGCATTGCCAAAGGACTCGCTGAACAATGGGAATTCTGCACAAGATCGTCGGCGAACAGCGCGAGCGACTGCGCGAGGTCGGCAGCGATCGGTGGCAGATCGTGAGCGCGCAACTCGCGACGAAGGTCGGGCCCATGGCCCTGCGCGGCGCAGCTCTTCGCCCGCGCCTCGGCTCCGCACGCGGCCTCCCTCTCATCGGGCGTGGCGTGCGCGTGCGCAACGCACACCTCGTTCACGCCGGCACGGACCTCATCGTCGAGGACTTCGCCGAGATCCAGGGCCTGAGCCGGGACGGCATCCGCTTCGGTGACCGCGTCTCGATCGGCACCGGAACGCTCATCCGCCCGAGCAGCTACTACTCGCGCGCGATCGGGGTCGGACTCGTCATGGGGGACGGCAGCAGCCTTTCGCCCGGCTGCTACATCGGGTGTTCCGGCGGGGTCACGATCGGCGAGAAGACCATGCTCGGGCCCGGGGTCCGTGTGTTCGCGGAGGACCACGTCATGAGCGACCCTTCGCGTGATGTGAAGTCCCAGGGCGTGGAGTGGGCGCCGATCACGATCGGCTCCGGGTGCTGGATCGCGAGCGGTGTCACGATCACCTCCGGCGTGACGATCGGCGACGGTGCAGTGGTCGCTGCCGGAGCGGTGGTGACTCGCGACGTGCCGGCGGGAGCCGTCTATGGCGGCATCCCGGCCCGCGAGCTCAAGAAGAGGGTCACCTCGTGAGTCGTCGCCGCGCGATCGTCGTGCACCCCTCCGACGAGATGTACGGCGCCGACCGGGTGCTCCTCGAAGTCCTGCGCACGGTCCCCGACGATCTCGACCTCGAGGTGTGGCTGCCGACCGACCTCGACTACCCGGAACGCGAACTCTCGCGTCGGCTTGCCGAGCAGGGCATCCGGGTTCGGCATCTCCCCCTCCCGATCATGCGTCGCGCCTACCTGCGTCCGTCACGTCTTCTCGGACTCGCCCGCCGCGCCGTGGCGACCGGCATGCGACTGATCGCCGCGCGTCCGGCCCTGGTCTACGTCAACACCGCCGCCGCCGCGCTGACCGCGCCGCCCGCTCGACTGGCCGGCGCCCGTGTGGTCCTCCACCTTCACGAGCACATCGGGTCGAGCTCACGCGCCGTGATCCCGTTCCTGCGATACGCCCATCACATCATCGCGGTCAGCTCCGCGGTGGCCCGGGCGCTCCCCTCGCACCTGCGCGGGCGCACGACGGTCGTCCACAACGGCTTCGACAACGCCCCGCCAACCGATCTCCCTTCGTTCGCGAACGGCATCCGCGTCGTGATCGCGAGCCGCTGGAACGCGTGGAAGGGCCATCGCGTCTTCCTGGACGCGTGGAACCGCATGGCGCGGACGGACCTTCATCTCGAGATCCTCGGCGACGCCCCGCCCATCGGTGAGGCAGTGGACGTGCGGGCTCTCGTCGAGGCATCGCCGCGACGGTCGCAGATCGACGTGATCGGTCGCACAACGGACGTCCGCACCCACCTCGACGCCGCGCATGTCGTCGTGGTTCCGAGCGTGCTACCCGACCCGTTGCCGACGATCGCGATCGAAGCGCTCGGTGCGGGTCGGGCCCTGCTCGTCAGCGATGCCGGCGGACTCCGCGAGATCGTGGGCGAGAGCCCGCTGCTCGTCACTCCCGGCGACGCGGACGCCTGGGCGAAGGCCCTCGATGCGCTGGACGAGGGCGCGATCCTTGCGGCCGCCGCCGCCGCGCGAGAGAGATTCGATCGGCTTTTCGCGAGAGACACCTTCGACCGCCGCATCCGCGCCGAGCTCTGGGACCTGGTGCCCCGATCGTGAGCCTCTTCACCGCCTCCACGGCCTACGCGCGACCGAACCTCACCGCGCGGACGCGGCTGATCACGCTCGGGCTGATCGCCGCGGTCGTGGTGAGTTCGTTCCTCGGACGTTACGACGCCGAGATCGTCGGCTTCCGGGTGCGGGTGGAACAGGTCGTGCCCCTGCTCCTGGCCGGCTGGATGCTCGTGCACCCCGTCTTGCGGGGAGCGTTCTTCCGTGCGCTGCGGCATCCCGTCCCGCTCGTGTATGCGGCCTTCGTCGTATGGAATGTCGTCACGACTCTGCTCTTCTCGCCGAGCCTGACCTGGAGTGCGTCGATCCTCATTTGGCTCGTCATCGACCTGCTCCTGCTGGTGTCGATGATGGCGCTGGCCGAAGGCGCGGATCTCGCCGCGCGGCTCGGTCGTCTGTCCGTGGCGCCGTGGGCCCTGGTCGGCTTCGCGGCATACGCCGTGGCGAACCTCACGCGCGGGCAGGTCGCGCTCGGCACCGACTTCGACTACCTCTACGAGGTGTACGTCGCGCGGGTGACCGCGATCGAGGCGAACATCTACGCGTCGATCCTCATCTTCTGGACCCTTCTCACGATCACCCGCAGGGGTATCGGCCGGTGGGAGATCGCCGCCGTCGCGGTGGCGGTGCCGCTGGGGCTCGTCGCCTCTCAGACGCGGACCGCCGTGTTCAGCCTCGTCCTGGGGCTGGGCATCTTCGCCGTCTTCACGCTTTTCTCGCTGCGTTCCTCGTGGCGAGAGCGCATCACCCGCATCCTCCCCGCGGGAATCCTCATCGCGACGCTCGTGGTCACGTACGGAATCATCGCCGCAATGGGAGGCACCGCGCCCGCCGACCGCACCCTTCCCGCGACGGCGAGCCCGTCGGCATCCGTCTCCACATCCTCGACGGAGACCACGCCGTCACCCGCGCCCACGCGCGAGCCCGACCCGACGAACCCCGAGCAGCAGAACAAGATCGGCGACGTCGACTTCGTGGGCGGCACGATCGGGTTCCGGCTCGAGGTCGCGGGGCTCGCCGCCCAGGAGATGAAGGGCATCAACCTCTGGCTCGGCAACGGGACGAACACGTTCGGCCTTCGCCACGAGCAGCCCGGCACGCCGGGGATCAGCGGGCACATCATCATGCTGCCCGTCCAGGTGCTCTACGACGGTGGGATCGTCGGCCTCGGGGTGCTGGTCCTCTTCTTCGTGACGGTGTTCGTCTGCGTGCCCCGGGAGCGGAAGCCCGTCGCAGCCGGCCTCCTCGCGTCGTACCTGCTCTCGGCGACCCTGACGAGCATGTTCTGGTTCGCTGTCACCTGGATCCTCATCGCGGTGCTGCTGCGGCCCCTCACCGAGGACGAACGTGACCTCGACCGCGTCTGAGGCACCGCGCCCGCACCGTGCCCGGAGCGTCGCGCTGCTGACGGCCGTCTCGGCGGTGTCAGCGATCTCGCCCCTCATCGCGCTGCCGCTCATCACCCGCGCGGCCGGGCCCGACGGCTTCGCCGAGATCGCGATCGGCCAGGCGCTCGGCACCCTGGCGGCCACGATCATCACGTTCGGATGGGCCGTCCGCGGACCCGTCGAAGCCGCGCGCTCGTCGCACCCCGCCCGGGTCTTCCGCGCCAGTATCGTCGTTCGGGGCGCCAACAGCCTTTTCGTCCTGCCGCTCGTCGCCGTCGTCGCCGCCTTCGCGAGTCACGCCGACGACCACGCGCTGGCGATCGTGTCCGCGCTCGCCTTCTCGCTGCAGGGACTGTCGCTCAGCTGGTACGCGGTGGGCGTCGGCCGACCGTTGCTCTCCCTGATCTTCGACGCCGTGCCGCGCATCGTCCTCAACCTCGCCGGAGCCCTCGCCGCGCTCCTCACGGCCACTCCCCTGCTGTACCCCGCGATCCTGCTCGTCGGCACTCTCGCGGCCTTCCTCGCCGCGACCTGGTTCATCGGCCTCCGGGAACGGTTCTCCGTGCGAGCGGCCCTCGCCGACGCGCGGGGCGCCTACCGGGGCGGCTGGCGTACCGCACTGGCCGCGGGACTCCTCACTTTCTCCGAGACGGCTCCCCTCTCCACGCTCGGCGTGGCGAGCTCTCCGGCCGCCATCGGATTCGCCCCGTTCGACCGCGTGCTCAAGTACGGCTACATCGGCGTCTACATGATCACCGGCTCTTTCCAGGGCTGGGTGTCGTCGGCCTCCGGTGACGCGGGCCTCCGACGCATGCGCCGGGCCGTCGGCATACACGTCGTCCTCGCCGTCGCCCTCGGCGCGGGGTTCGCCCTGGTCGTGCCGTGGGCGACGCCCGTGGTGCTGGGGCCCGGCTTCGAGATCTCGTCGCTCACGGCGCTCTTCGGGGGGATCGCGCTGGCCGCGATGACGCTGGCCACCGCCCTGGGGATGTGCGTCGTGCTGCCCGCGGGCCGCGACGGCGCCTACCTGGCCGCCGTCTGCGTCGGAGCGCTGCTCATCGTTCCGGCGGTGCTCGTGGGGTCTTCGCTCGCCGGCGTCGCCGGGGCGGCGGGCGGGGTCGCCGTGGTTCAGCTGCTCGTGCTGACGGTCTTCGCCGTCACGGCGCTGCCTGTTCTGCGCAAGCGCTGACCAGGCACGTGGGGGTGTCGTGAACCCTCGCTCAGGCGAGGACGAATCCCGCGATCGAGAGCATCACCCAGACGCTCGTGAAGACCAGGCCCATCAGGAGCGGTCCCCAGAAGCGGCGCGACAGAGCGACGAACACGGATGCCGCGATCCCCAGCCCGACGGGGAGGGCGAACGGCATACCCGAGACGTTTCCCGCGAAGACGATCGGGATGACGGCGAAAGCGACGGCCGAGACCGCGCCCGAGACGACACGGGCGATGGTCAGCGAGAAGCGCGTCGACGCGTAGGCGAGAGCCGCCGGATAGACGAAACCGATGGCGAAGAACGTGAGCATCATCACGACGAGGAACGGCGCCGCGACCCCCAGGATCAACCACCGCAGCGACAGCGCCTCGAACGCGGGCCACCCACGCGAGACCGCGCCGATCCCGGCGATGAAGGGCATGATCGCCCCGAGGACGAGCCCCCACAGCACGTCGAGGCCGCGCACCCGGAAGAATCCGGCGGGACGCGTGCGCGCCATCAGGCCCAGCCCGGTGCCGCCGACGACGATGGATGCCAACACGCTGCCCGCGCTGCGACCGGCAGCGCCGTCGAAAGCCACCGTCACGATCAGCCCGACGACCACGGCCACGACCAACGCGGCTGCTGCCGCGACGAGCGGCTTCCACGTGCCGAAGAAGCTCCCGGAAGGGCGCTCGACGGTACGCGACGCGGACCGCGAGTCGGTCTCGGCGCGCGACGAGCGCTGCTGCTCAGTGCGGGTGACACCGTCGTCGACACTGGTCGTCCGGTCTGTCGTGGGGGTGTCGACGGCCGCTCGGGCCTCGCGACGGGAGCGCCGACTCGGCTCGAAGGGGGTGTCACTCACCCGTTCAGCTTACGGGTTTCACCCGATCGGCCCCACTTCGCGGGCATCGGCTCCCCCGCACCGCCGTCTGGCTCAGGCACCGAAGCCGTGCGACGTGCTCCTCTCGTGCCGGCCCGGGGTGTCGGCATCCGGCGCTGCACCCGGTAGCGGCGTGAAGGACCGGCATCCGGGAACGACATCCGGGAACGACGAAGGGCCGGGCCCGAAGGCCCGGCCCTTGCCGAGTGAAGTCTGGAGAGACTTACTTGAGGATCTTGGTGACGGTACCGGCACCGACGGTGCGGCCACCCTCACGGATCGCGTAGCCGAGGCCCTCTTCCATGGCGATCGGCTGGATGAGCTCGACCGACATCTCGGTGGTGTCACCGGGCATGACCATCTCGGTGCCCTCGGGCAGCGTGATGACGCCGGTCACGTCCGTGGTGCGGAAGTAGAACTGCGGGCGGTAGTTCGTGAAGAACGGGTTGTGGCGGCCGCCCTCTTCCTTGGACAGGATGTACGCCGTGCCCTCGAAGTTGGTGTGCGGGGTGACCGAACCGGGCTTCACGACGACCTGGCCGCGCTCGACGTCGTCACGCTTGGTGCCGCGGAGGAGCAGACCACAGTTCTCGCCGGCCCAGGCCTCGTCGAGCTGCTTGTGGAACATCTCGATACCCGTGACCGTGGTCTTCTGCGTCGGGCGGATGCCGACGATCTCGACCTCGGAGTTGATCGCGAGGGTACCGCGCTCGGCGCGACCCGTGACGACCGTTCCACGACCGGTGATGGTGAAGACGTCCTCGATGGGCATGAGGAACGGCTTGTCCTTGTCACGCACCGGGTCGGGGATCGACTCGTCGACGGCTTCCATGAGCTCGACGATCGAGTTGACCCACTGCTCGTCACCCTCGAGAGCCTTGAGGCCCGAGACGCGGACGACGGGGGCGTTGTCGCCGTCGAAGTCCTGCGACGACAGCAGCTCGCGAACCTCGAGCTCGACGAGCTCCAGGATCTCCTCGTCGTCGACCATGTCGCTCTTGTTCAGCGCGACGAGCAGGTAGGGAACGCCGACCTGCTTGGCGAGCAGAACGTGCTCACGGGTCTGAGCCATCGGGCCGTCGGTGGCGGCGACCACGAGGATCGCGCCGTCCATCTGAGCGGCACCGGTGATCATGTTCTTGATGTAGTCGGCGTGGCCGGGCGCGTCGACGTGAGCGTAGTGACGCTTCGGGGTCTCGTACTCGACGTGCGAGATGTTGATGGTGATACCGCGCTGACGCTCTTCCGGCGCCGAGTCGATCGACGCGAAGTCACGCTGGACGTTGGTGGCCGACGGGAACTTGTCGGCGAGCACCTTCGAGATGGCAGCGGTGAGCGTGGTCTTGCCGTGGTCGACGTGACCGATCGTTCCGATGTTCACGTGCGGCTTGGTCCGCTCGAACTTGGCCTTAGCCACTGGGTCCTCCTCAGGACGTAGTTGCGAAGTCTCGGGCGCTGGATTGCGACCGATTCTCCACGGGGATGGTTCTCAGGTTACTAGAGAGTCGGTATTGAGTTTGAGTGGATGCCGGGAACCCGAGCAGGAACCCGGGTTCCCAGCATCCGGAGAGCGGTGTTACTCGCCCTTGTTCTTCTGGATGATCTCGTCAGCCACGGCCTTCGGGACGTCGGCGTAGCTGTCGAACTCCATCGAGTAGACGGCGCGACCCGAGGTCTTCGAGCGCAGGTCACCGATGTAGCCGAACATCTCGGACAGCGGCACGTTGGCCCGGACGACCTTGACGCCGGCGGCGTCTTCCATCGACTGGATCTGGCCACGACGCGAGTTCAGGTCGCCGATGACGTCGCCCATGTACTCCTCGGGAGTACGCACCTCGACGGCCATGATCGGCTCGAGGATGGTGGGGTTCGCCTTGCGGACGGCCTCCTTGAAGCCCATCGAGCCGGCGATCTTGAACGCCATTTCCGACGAGTCGACATCGTGCGAGGCGCCGTCGAGGAGGATCGCCTTGACACCCACCATGGGGTAGCCGGCGAGCACGCCGACGTTCATGGCGTCCTGGAAGCCCTGGTCGGTCGGCGAGATGTACTCGCGCGGGATACGACCACCGGTGACCTTGTTCTCGAACTCGTAGGTCTTGTCGGCCGTGACCTCGAGGGGCTCGATCGCGAACTGGATCTTCGCGAACTGACCCGAACCACCGGTCTGCTTCTTGTGGGTGTAGTCGTGACGCTCGACCGACTTGCGGATGGTCTCGCGGTACGCCACCTGGGGCTTGCCGACGTTGGCCTCGACCTTGAACTCGCGCTTCATGCGGTCGACGAGGATGTCGAGGTGGAGCTCGCCCATGCCCTTGATGACGGTCTGGCCGGTCTCGGCGTTCTGCTCGACGCGGAACGTCGGGTCTTCCTCAGCGAGCTTCTGGATGGCGACACCCAGCTTCTCCTGGTCGGCCTTGGTCTTGGGCTCGATCGCGACCTCGATGACCGGCTCCGGGAACGTCATCGACTCGAGGACGACCTGGTTGGCCGGGTCGCACAGGGTGTCACCGGTGGTGGTGTCCTTGAGGCCGATGACGGCGTAGATGTGGCCGGCGGTGACCGACTCGACCGGCATCTCCTTGTTGGCGTGCATCTGGAAGATCTTCCCGATGCGCTCCTTCTTGCCCTTGGTCGCGTTGACGACCTGGGCGCCGGAGTCGAGGTGACCCGAGTAGACGCGGATGTAGGTGAGGCGACCGAAGAACGGGTGCGTCACGATCTTGAACGCGAGGGCCGCGAAGGGCTCGTCGCGGTCGGCGTGGCGCTCGATGACGACCTCTTCGTCCTTGGGGTCGTGCGCCTCGATGGCGGGCACGTCCAGGGGCGAGGGGAGGTAGTCGACGACGGCGTCGAGCATGGGCTGCACGCCGCGGTTCTTGAACGCCGAGCCGCACAGCACGGGGTAGACCTCGCTGGCGATCGTCATCTTGCGGATGGCGCCCTTGATCTCCTCGTGGGTGAGCTCTTCGCCACCGAAGTACTTCTCGAGCAGCGCGTCGTCGGACTCGGCGACGGTCTCGAGGAGCTTCTCGCGGTACTCCTGCGCCTTCTCGACGAGGTCGGCCGGGATCTCCTGGATCTCGTACTTGGCGCCCATGGTGACATCACCCTTGGCGTCGCCGGGCCAGACCAGAGCGCGCATGTAGACCAGGTCGATGACGCCGACGAAGTCGTTCTCGGCACCGATCGGGAGCTGGATGACGAGGGGCTTGGCCTTCAGGCGGTTGACGATGGTGTCGACCGTGAAGTAGAAGTCGGCGCCCAGCTTGTCCATCTTGTTGACGAAGCAGATACGGGGGACGTCGTACTTGTCGGCCTGACGCCACACGGTCTCGGACTGGGGCTCGACGCCCTCTTTGCCGTCGAAGACGGCGACGGCACCGTCGAGCACGCGCAGCGAGCGCTCGACCTCGACCGTGAAGTCGACGTGACCGGGGGTGTCGATGATGTTGATCTGGTTCTTTTCCCAGAAGCAGGTCACAGCAGCGGAGGTGATCGTGATGCCACGCTCCTGCTCCTGCTCCATCCAGTCGGTGGTCGCCGCACCATCGTGCGTCTCACCGATCTTGTGGTTGACGCCCGTGTAGAACAGGATGCGCTCGGTCGTCGTGGTCTTGCCGGCATCGATGTGCGCCATGATGCCGATGTTGCGGACCTTGTGCAGGTCGGTGAGCACGTCTTGTGCCACGGGTGTCTTCCTTACCTGTTGGGAGGTTGGTGCCGGGCCCATCGGAGGGTCCGTGACCGGGTTCGGTCACAGACCCTCCGCGGGTTTTACCAGCGGTAGTGCGCGAAGGCGCGGTTCGACTCGGCCATCTTGTGGGTGTCTTCGCGGCGCTTGACCGCGGCACCGAGGCCGTTCGAGGCGTCGAGGATCTCGTTCTGTAGACGCTCGGTCATCGTCTTCTCACGACGACCCTTCGCGTAGCTCACGAGCCAGCGCAGCGCGAGCGTGTTCGCGCGGTGCGGCTTGACCTCGACGGGAACCTGGTAGGTCGAGCCACCGACGCGGCGGCTCTTGACCTCGAGGGTGGGACGGACGTTGTCGAGCGCCTTCTTGAGCGTGGCGACGGCGTCCTGGCTGTTCTTCGCCTCGACGCCACGGAGGGCGTCGTACACGATCGCCTCGGCGATGGACTTCTTGCCGTCGACGAGGATCTTGTTGACGAGCTGGGTGACGACGGGGGCGCCGTACACCGGGTCGTTGACGACGGGACGCTTCGGGGCGGGACCCTTACGAGGCATGGTTCTCAGCCCTTCTTCGCGCCGTAGCGGCTGCGAGCCTGCTTACGGTTCTTGACAGCCTGGGTGTCGAGCGCACCGCGGACGATCTTGTAACGGACACCGGGGAGGTCCTTCACACGACCACCGCGGACCAGCACGAGCGAGTGCTCCTGCAGGTTGTGGCCCTCACCGGGGATGTACGCGGTGACCTCGGTGCCGTTGCGCAGCTTGACGCGGGCGACCTTGCGCATGGCCGAGTTCGGCTTCTTGGGGGTCGTGGTGTACACGCGGGTGCACACGCCGGCCTGCTGGGGGTTCGACTTCAGCGCGGGAGCCTTGGTCTTCGAGACCTTCGGCGAGCGGCCCTTGCGAACCAACTGCTGAATGGTTGGCACGTTCTCTCCTTGTTTGGCCGGGCGGTTCCTTTCGGACCGTCCGGGGTGCTGCACGGTGACAGCGGTCGTGTCTCCCCCGTCATGTCGCTCATCTTGCGATTCGTGACGTGTCGGGCTCACGTGTGATCCACCGCGCGTCAGAATGATCGGACGCGGTTTGTGGTGGATATGCCGTGGGGGCGACCTGTTCGCAGATCGATCCCTGAGATGGTGCGAGCGTTGATCCGCACCCCCTGCCCGAAGGCATGACGCACGGCGCGCGTGAACGCACACCCGGTCAATGATACGTGGTGTTCGGGGGTGCGGGCAAACGTGAGGCGATCTCGCAGCACACGGTGCGCGACCGTCCGCGTGATCGCTGCGTTCAGCGGACGAGCGCGATGAAAACGGCCAGGCCTCCCGCGATCACGGCGACGGTCGCTCCGCCGATGACGAGCGGTGCGAGGGCGCCGCGACGCGAGGATCGGGCGCGCACGCGCGCGGGATCGCGCTCGGGGCCGCCCCTCGGCGCGGGCGCGCTGCGCGGCACGCGAACGGCGTCGTCGATGCGAGGCCGGTACGTCTCGGCGGTGTCGGGGTCGGGGACGCGTGCGGGTCGCGGAGCACCGTGCGCATCATCGACCGCGGGCGCGGGTGCAGAAGCATCTCGTGAGGGAAGCGCGTCGCGTGATCCCCGGGACCCCGGCGCCGTCTGGTCATCGTGCTGCACGGTCCGCGACGAGCGCGCCGTCTCGTCGACCTCGGTGCGGAGTGGCGGCGCGGTGTCGTCGTCCGCCGACGTTCCGCGCGCGGAGCGGACGGTGTCGTCGACGAACGTGCGGGAACCGGGTGCGGTGTCATCGTTCACCTCCGCCGCGACGGGCTGCTCCTCACCGCCTCCGGCGTGGTCCGCGCGAACGGTGTCGTCGTCTCCGCGGCGTCGGGTGACCAGGGTGTCGTCGTCGACGGCTCCGGAACGGCGACGACGGGCGACGACCGTCTCGTCGGCGTCATCTTCCCCGGAGTCGACGGGCGCCGTCGGCCAGGGCCGGAGTCGGCCCGCCCAGAGCGTGACCTCGTCCGGGTCGTCCGGTTTGTCGTAGGGGCCGCTCACGCGTCCCTCCGGGACAGCCGCACCTCCGCGTCACCCAGGAAGAACCGTTCGCCGGCTTCGATCTCCTCCCCCGGAGGCGCCTCGATCTCGGTGCCCATCAGGGTGGCGAACAGGACCCCGTTCGTCGAGTCCAGGTCGGTGACGAACCACGTGTCCCCGCGGAGCTGGAGTCGCGCGTGGGTTTTGGACACCGTGCGCGTCTCATCGGTGATCGCCACGAGCTGCGCGTCGGGGAATGCGGTGTCGGCGGCGGGGCGGCGGCCCACGATGACCACGGACGACGTGAGGTCGATCGGGTCGCCGCTCGGCGGGACGAGCGCCCACGGGATCCGGCGTCGACGAGCCACGACCGTGCGATCCAGGGCGTCGAGGTCGTCGTCGCCGACCGGGTCGGCGGCGAACTCCGGCTGCGTGTACAGCGCGGCGACCGAGGTTCGCGCGGAGCGGGGGGCTCCGGCATCCGGAGCACCGGAGACCGCCGAGACCGCCTCGGACAGCTCGGGGAACTCGTCCGGGGTCGCCTCGGCGTCGGAGGCGGGCGCCTCGGACTCCGGCGACGCCTCGGGGGCCGGCGGCGCCTCGGGGGCGGGACGCGTGAGGGGAGAATCCGACACCGGGGTATCGACGACCTCTGCCCGGCGCGGCGGCGCCCACGGCTCCGGCTGCGGGAACGTCTGCGCGGCGCGCGGCGCGGGCTCGACCTCGGACTCCGTCGGCGCGGGGGGCACCGCGGCGGCGCCCCGCCCGCGGAAGGGCAGACCCGGGGTCAGGGGGACCGTGGGCTGGAAGCCGTTGTCGTCGGGGTCGGACGAGGCGGGCGCCGCATCGGCGGTGCTGCGACGCGGAGCGGGCTCGCTCGCGTCGGCGCGAAGGGCATCGAGGACGTCGAACACGGACGTCGGGGGCGCGGCATCCGGAGCACGGTCCTGCGCGCGGGACGAGGCGGGGCGCTCGGACAGCGGGGCTTCGTCGTCCCGGCGGGACGGCGCCCAATCCACGGCCGAGGGCACGGCGTCCGACAGGGAGCCGGAGGGGGCGGCGAAGGGGAGCACGACGGGCTCGGAGCGGGGTGAGTCGCCGTCGGTGGCCGTGGCGGGCGGCTCGGGCGTCCAGCCCCCGACGAGGGGCACGTAGGGACCGGCGAAGTCCTGGCCGCGTCGCGACGGGGCGGAGTTCTCGTCGATCGCGGACGAGCAGATCGCCTCGTGCCCGTACCAGCGCGCGGAGCCGAACCCGAGAACACTCGCCCACACGACCTGCACGAGAACGCCGAGCACGGTCGTCCCGGCCCCGCGGTCGAATCCGACGCTGATGCGGTGCACCGCGACGATGAAGACGATCACGAACGCGATCCCGCCGAACAGCGGCACGAGGTTCAGGAGGACGAGCCAGGGCGAGAAGCCGCCGAGCTTCAGGATCGTGGCGAGGTTCACCAGCGGGACCCAGGCCTTCCACGACGGCTCGCCGGTCTTGGCGAACATCGCCGACAGCGCCAGGGCATACCAGACGTAGACGATGACGAACAGGACGGCGGTGGACAGCCCGAGGATGGCGCCGGTGGAATCGTTCATGTCGTGTCGCGCCGCCGTGGGGCGGGGCGCTTCCCCCTCTCGTCGCGGTGCGGCGGCCGTCGGCGCGTGGGGCGCGGGGCGAGGAACCGCAGGAACGATCTCAACGATACGGCCGCGAGCAGCCGCCGCCATCCGCCGCGCTGACGCGTGAGCGCGCGGCGTTCGGCGTCGACGATCCTCCAGAACGCCGTGGCCTCGTCGGCCGTGACGGTCCGGGACGAGAAGACCGCGCGGTCGGCCTCGTCCGCGAGACGTTCGCCCCCGGCCGTGCCCCACGCCGAGATGAGCTCTCGGCGGGTGGATGCCGGCGGGAGTTCGCGACCCGCGTCCACACCGGCATCGACGTACTCGTCCCACCCGCCGGCGATCGCCGCTCGCGGGTCGGGATCGCGACGGCGGCCGCGACGACGGATCACCTTCGCGATCACCACCGCGAGGAACGGGCCGAACAGCACCAGGACGACGAGAAGCGAAAGCCCGGTGACCCGCAGGATCGGCCACAGCCAGGCGAGATCGAGACCGTCGTCCGCACGGTTCTCATCGTTGAGGGTGTTGTCCTCCTGCAACGGAGCCGGCGGAACGACATCGTCGACCGTGTCGGGGCGCACCTCGGTCACGTTCTCGGGGTCGCGCTGCTCGGTGACCTCGAGGCTCGGCGATTGCTCCCGCTGCGGGGTGACGTCGATCGCCGCCCACTGTCCGTCAGTGCCCTGCACCTCGGTCCACGCGCTGAGGTCTTCGGCGCGACATGTTCCGGCGTCGCACGTCGGGAGCGCGGGATCGGCGGACGCCAGGCGCGCGCCGACCACGACGCGCGCGGGGAAACCCAGCTCGTGGGCGATCAGGGCGACGGCGACGGCGAACTGCTCGTCGTCGCCGACGGCGGCGACATAGTTTCCGGATGCCGTGGCCCGAGGGTCGTCCTCCCGATCGAGCAGGCGCTGGAACATCGTCTCGATGCGGGCCAGGGAATGGCCGGACGCGCTCGGCTGCACCTGATAGCCCGAGAGATCGGCCGCCCATTTCGGGGGTGCGGAGCCGGGGGCCGGTGCCAGTCCGTGGCTGAGGTACCCGCGCTCCCGCAGGAGCTGCACGAGGGAAGCGAGAGCCGTCCCACCGCCGCCGGTCGCGTGCTCGTCGACCCACCGGCGGAGGTTCTCGCCGCCCGAGACACCGCCGGGAGCACCGGGAGGGGTGAGGCTCGCGATGTCGGCCGCAGCCGTCTCGGTCCCCGTCACCCGGTAGCGGTCGCCCGGCTCGAGCCCGCCGTCGGCGATCTGCACGCCCGCCTCTGCGGCGGAACTGTAGTAGAACCGGTCGGCCAGCTGGTTCGCCCGGTCGCCGACGAAGGTGGCTTGGACGAGGCTTCCCGCCGTCGGCATCCAGATTCCGCCGAGGTCGCCGATCTCGATCTCGGCGTCGATCGGACGCCCCTCCCCCGACGGCAGTCGCGACGGGACGCGGACGAAGCGCCCCTCGCCCGTGCCCGAGGAGCGGAAGATCTCTCCGTCGTAGGAGTCGAGGGTGGCGACGCGGATGCGGTCGGGCAGGGCACCGTCGCCGCTCACCTGGAACAGCACGTCGTCGACGCGGGCGTCCGAGAACATCGCCCGGTACGAGGACAGCGGACTCACCGCCTCCGCGATCTGCCGCTCCGGACCCGTGGCCGACCGCAGCACGCGCCGGTCGGCGTCGGCAGCCGCCCACGGGACCACGGCGACGGTCGCGAGAGCGGCGACGAGGATCATGCTCGCTCCGGTGAGGGCGCGACGCCGACCCGTCCGGGATCGCCGTGTGCTCGGCGCGACCGTCGCCAGGGCGGTGGCGCGACGGAGTGACCGGACTCGCTCGTCGTGGGCCCGCCACGCGAGCCAGAGCACCGCGGAGAGCAGCGCCGCCAGCCCCACCGCGGTCTCGATCGGCGCGGGGAGCGACAGCGGACCCCAGACGAGCGGGGAGCTCGGGGACGTCCGGCCGAAGAACAGACCGAACCCGGTCATGAGCAACCCGCTCACGACGGCGGCCGTCGATCGCCGATCGGCCCGCACGGCGAGGGAGAGCGTGAGCACCGTGCCGACGAGGAAGACCACGAGGGCGGGAACGAGCAGGTTGCGGTAGTCGCCCACCGGGAG
Source organism: Microbacterium sp. NPDC086615 (assembly GCF_040686055.1). Taxonomy (NCBI): domain Bacteria; kingdom Bacillati; phylum Actinomycetota; class Actinomycetes; order Micrococcales; family Microbacteriaceae; genus Microbacterium; species Microbacterium sp. NPDC086615. The sequence goes on along the minus strand of NZ_JBFBJJ010000013.1, from coordinate 13,987 downwards.
GTCGACGGTGACCAGGTCCTTCCAGGCCACGAGGACGCCCGCGGATGCCTCGCCGATGCCCCGCAGGATCTCGAGCGGCCCCCCGAGCCGCGACGGGACGGCGAGCGGCACGCACAGCACGAGGAACGCGACGACCGTCGCGGCCGCCGTGATCCACCCACCGCCTCGGCGCCAGGTCACGAGCGCGACGATCACCGCCGCCGCGAAGGCGGACACGACCACGAGCACGAGGAAGGACCGCGAGGCGTAGACCGGCCAGGCGGCGACAGCGGCGAGCGCGACCGTCACGAGCGTGTAGAGCGCGGCGGCGACGACGCGCCCCGGATGCCGGGCGGCGGTCACGAGGTCGCTCCCCGCACGAGGAGACCTGCGAGATCGTCGAGGGTGCCGATGGTCAGGACGGTCAGGCCGGCGATGCTCTGCATGCGCGGGTGCGCACGCTCGTCGCACACGACGGCCGCGACCGCGGTGTCGGCGGGGAAGGCCAGCGCGGCCTGACGCAGGTGCGCGACGGGAACCCGGGAGCCGACGACGACGAATGCGATCGAAAGACGCTCGTTCGATTCGGATGCCAGGCGGCAGACGTCGGAGACCGGCATGGTGTTGTCATAGCGCTCGAGGGCGCTGAATCCGTCGAGCATCTGTCGCGGAGTGATCGTCGGCACGTGACGGATCGCGCGCAGACGGCCCTTGACGACGCGCGGGATCTCGGAGCCCGTGACGATGTCGATGTCGCGGGCGTCGCGGACGGCGCGGAGCCCGAGCGACGCCGCGGCGGCCACGGCGAGCTCGTACTCGTCGGCGTCGAGGTACTCCTGCGAGGCGGCTCCGAGAACGACGGCCATGCGGGAGCGGCGCGATTCCTCGTACTGACGGACCATCAGTCGGCCGGTCTTGGCCGTGGACTTCCAGTGGACCTGCCGCTGCGAGTCGCCCGGCGCGTACTCGCGGATGGCGTGGAACGACATGTCGGCGTCGACGAGGCGACGGGTCGCGTTGCCCTCGAGGTCGCGCACGAGACCGGCGCTCGTGGAGGGAAGGGCGACCGTGCGGGGGTGGACGAACAACTCGTGCGCGTCGTCGAAGTCGTGCTCTCGGCGCAGGAGCCCGACGGGATCGCTGCGGACGGTCGTGACCGGACCGACACGGACGATGCCGCGCGGCAGCGGCGGGATCTCGAGCGCCTCGGTGACGCTCTGCCCCGGACGAAGGAGCGGGACCCCGAACTCCACGAGGCCCTGCCCGACGGGGATGTCGAGGCGCCCGGGGAGCGCCACACGCGAGCTCTCGTTGTGCACGACGATCTCGCCCGTCACACCGTGACCGGCCACGACGCGCTCACGCGCGAGGGTCAGATCGACGGCGTAGGCGCGGGCACCGAAGAGGAAGGGCACGCTCATGAGCAGCAGAAGGAGTGCGGCGCTGCCGGCGACCATCCACTCGACCCAACCGAAGACGACGCCGAGCAGCAGGCCCCCCGTCGCGGCGAGCGTCACGACGGCGCCCGCCGGGCGCACGGTGCGCCCCGCCCATCGCGTCGCCGTGACGGCGGCATCCGTCGTGACGCGCCACGCCTCGGCGACGCGCACGACGGCGCGCACGATCCGCCGCTCGCGCCGCGTCGAGGTGGACGTGATCGAGGTGCGCGAGCCGGTGACGGCCGTGCCGGCGGACGTGCGCGTCAACCGCGACTCGGTGAGGTTCACCTCCGGCATGGGCGAATTCCCCTCGCAACGGAGGTCATCGCGCGCGCTCGCTCTCGCGCTGCGTGGGCGGTGCGACGTCGAGGAGCACCTGCCCGATGACCGCCTCCGCGGTCACCCCGTCGAACTCGGCCTCGGGGTGCAGGATGAGCCGGTGCGAGAGCACCGCCACGGCGAGCGCCTTCACATCGTCGGGGGTCGCGTACGTGCGGCCCTGCGCGGCGGCGCGGGTACGGGTGGCCCGGGTGAGGGCCAACGCCCCGCGAATGCTGACGCCGAGGCGCACCTCGTCGGCGGAGCGCGTGGCATCCACGAGCCGGGCGATGTAGTCGAGGACGAGGGCGTCCACGTACACGGTGGCCGCGAGGTCGGCCATTCCGACGAGAGCCTGCGGGGTGACGATCGGGCGGAGGTCGGCCGTCGAGACGGCCGCTCCGTCGAGGATGCGCACGGTGGCGGCGTGATCGGGGTAACCGAGCGAGGTCCGTAGGAGGAAGCGGTCGAGCTGCGCCTCGGGGAGGCGATAGGTGCCCGCCTGCTCGACGGGGTTCTGCGTCGCGAGGACGAGGAAGGGCACGCCGACCTCGCGCGAGACGCCGTCGATGGTGACGCGCCCCTCTTCCATGACCTCGAGCAGGGCCGACTGCGTCTTCGGACTCGCCCGGTTGATCTCGTCGGCGAGCACGATGTTGGCGAAGACGGGCCCGGCGTGGAACTCGAATCGTCCCGTCTTCTGGTCGTACACCGTGATGCCGGTGATGTCGCCCGGCAGCAGGTCGGGCGTGAACTGGATGCGGGTGTTCGTCCCCTGCACCGACTGGGCGACCGCGCGCGCGAGCGAGGTCTTCCCGGTACCCGGCACGTCCTCGAGGAGGACATGCCCGTCGCTCAGCATCGCGGTCAGCACGAGCTCGACCACGTGCCTCTTACCGAGCACGGCGCGCTCGACGTTGTCGGCGATCTGCGAGAACGTCTGCGCGAACCAGGTCGCCTGTTCCTGGGTGATCGTCATGTCGGTGGGTCTCTCTCTGGGGGATGGATGCCGGGGGTGGGGCTACGCGGGGGTCGAGGCTTCGCGGGTCAGGGCTTGGCGGGTCAGGGCTTCGTCGGGTCAGGGCTTAGTCGGGTCAGGGCTTCGTGGGCGTTCCGGGCGAGCACGAGCCCGACACGGTGAGCGTCGCCGCGTCGAGTCCCCACCCCTGGGCGGACCAGTCGACGGTGACGACGACATTCTCGACGCGCTCCGCGCCCACGGGGACGCGATCGCTGCCTTCGGCGCGGGGCACGACCGCGCCCTTCGCGTCGCGGAACACCGCCTGAGAGGTGTCGACATCCAACGATGCCTTGTCGTTGCTGGAGCTGCGTGAGATGTCGAGCTCGTCGCCGGCGACGCACGAACGCACGTAGGCGGAAGCCTGCACCTGATAGGGCGCGCTGCCCTCGGCGGGAGCGACGCGACCCGTCTCGGACTTCGTGCCCCACAACTCGTGCTCGAAGTAGACGCCGATACCCGGGTCGCTGTCGAAGACCGTCGACCTGTTGTTCTCGAAATTCGTGTACACGGGCACGTTGTTGCGCGGAGGCTTGCTACCGGCCTGGATCGTTTCGTCGATCCGCCAGCGCGCGATGGCGCGACCGCCATCACGATCGAGAATCGGCTCCGCGTCGACGCGGAACGTGTACCCCTGCGGCGCCGCGCGATCCTGATCGACCCGCTTCGTGTCGGTCACGGGGGCGGCCGAGCCGTACGTCTTGCCCTGGTAGACCGAGTCGACGCAGGCGGTGAAGGTGTACTCCTCGCCGTCCTTCTTGCCGGGGAACTCACGGCGTGCGCCGTCATCGCCCGTCCGGCAGTTCGTCCCCTCGACGATGCCGAAGCGCAGCTCGGAATCAGTGCCGTTCGGATCGGCGGTCGCTTGGGCCACGATCGTCGCCGACCCGTCGGACGCCGTGCGCGAGGTGAGGGTCAACGCGAGCCCGGTCGGTTTGCCCACGCCGTGGGCGCGGAAGGTCAGGACGCCGCCCTCGACCGAGCCGCCGAGGCCGGCGGGGACGTCGAAGCGCGACAGCGGCGTGACGCGGACTTCCGTCGACGCGTTGCTGCCGACGCGGAAGCCCTTGATCGGCACGTCCTGCTGGTTGCGCCCGACCGAGACGGTCTGCGTCTCGCCCGTGCTGCTCCGGATCTGGAGAGACCCCGTCTCGGCGGCATCCACTCCTCGCACGAGGAGGTCGACGACGTTGCCGGCCCCGTCGTCCGTGACGGTCGGGGTCCAGTCGACGCTGTCGGGCCGCGGCGGCGGGTCGTACGCCCACGCGGTCGTGCGCACCGATCCGCGGGACTCGCCCACGTCGTTGACGGCCGTGACGACGTACTCGCGCTGGTCGCCGTTCGGCGCGGCGATGGTGGGGCAGCCGCCGTCCGGCGCGCAGCGGGCGACGATGTCGCCGCGGTATCGCACCACGAAGCCGGTGAGCCCGGGGTATGCGCGCCGCGCCTCACCCGCGTCGACGCGGAGCGTGAGCGAGCCGTCGGCGTACGCGGACTGGCGGACGCTCGCCGGAGTGCGCGGGTAGCCCTGGAGGTCGAGCACGACGCGCGCGTCGCGGGGACCCGCGGTGCTACGCCCCTGAGCGTCGCGCAGGGTCACGCTGGCCGCACAGGTCGCGCCGGGGGCGTCGCCGGTCCAGGATGCCGCGATGCTCGTCGCCGAAGCCACCGCGAAGCTCACGCCCGTGCAGGTTCCCGTCGACCGGACGCCGACGACCTCGAGCGGTGTGCGTGGGAGCGGGTTGACCTCTCCGTCGGCGCCGACCACCTCGATCGTGCACGAAGAACCGTCGGCCTGCGAGCACTGGCGGGAGGTCGTGCCACCCTGCGGGAGGGTCGACGGAGCTGAACCCACGCGCAGGAGGAGACGGGCGGGAGCCACCGCGTTGTGACTCGTCACCGTGATGATCGCCGCGTTCTCGGTTCCCGGAACGGCACGGTCGGCACCGGTCACGGTGACGGTCGAGCCGTCGAGCGTGACGGACGAGAACGCCGACCCCGAGTACTCGAGCACGTAGCGGATGCTGTTCCAGTCCTCGCGGCCCAGCTGCCACGAGGTCATGTTGCGCAGGTCGAAGGTCGCGGTCTCGCCCGGCCCGACCGTGAGCGAGCCGGGGCGGAGCTCGGGCTGCGGGTCGCGCGCCACGATGCCGATCGGGACGGAGAGGAGCGTCCACTCCTGCGTCCCCGCGATGCGCACCGGAACGATGCAGGCATCGGCCCACGGTGACCCGGTCCCGGCTTCGTAGGTCACCCGGGAGCCCGACACCGTGCACCGCGCCTCGGCGCGCGCGCCGGTCGTGGTGGCCTCGGTGCCGACCTCGAGGGTGGCGCGCCGAGGAAGGGCGACGAGGGATGCCATGTCGAAGTCGACCGACGACAGCTCGTCGACGCGCTGCGCCGAGTTGGGACGCAGGGCGAGCGTCACGTCGTCGTCACCGGGGACGCGGAGGAAAGCGTAGGTCGTGACCTCGGAGCCGCCGACCGTGCCCGTGACCGCGAAGGGGATGATGCGGCGCGTCGCCGGCAGATCCCCCGAGATGCGACGCCCTTCGACGCGGACGTCGGACGGATTCCCCCACAGCGAGACCCTCAGGTCGCTCACGTCGCCGCCCGACCACGTGGCGCGACCGGCGAGAACGTCGACCCCTGTCGTGAAGTCTTCGCGGTCCTCGAGGGTGAGCGCCGTGTCGGCCACGACCGGATAGTCGGGCACGCTCTCGCGAACGACCTTGACGACGATGAGTCCTCGCCCGGTGTTCCCGGAATCGGATGCCACGTCGTAGAGGAACGACATCGTCGCGGGGGCGTCTCCCGCGCGGATCACCACCCCGGTGTCGGTGACCGACTCGACCCGCTCGGCCAGGCGCGCGTACTCGGGGTTGTCCTCGCCGTCGACGAGTTTCTCGGGGAGGTCGGGACGCACACCGGTGAGCGTCAGACGACCCTGCGTGGGATCGATGTCGTTCGCGAGCGGGCTCACGCGAAGCCGGCTGTCTGCGCCCGCCTGCACCTGGACGTAGTCGGTGAAGGTGATGGGGCTCGGGTTCGCCTCGGCGTCCAGGACGCCGATGCGCACGGTGCCCTCGCCCGTGGCGCCGGCAGTGTCGGAGACGCGGTAGCGGAACGACACCTGGCCGCGATCCCCGGGGACGGACGCGTAGACGATGGAGAGGCCGTCGGGAGAGATCGACGCGGTCCCGCGATCGGGCTGGCTGACGATCCGGTCGAGCATCACCGCGTCGCCGTCGGGGTCGACCCCGAAGCCGGAGAACGGGATGGTCGTCGTCCCGCCGCTCAGCACCCGACCCTGCAGGGTGTCCGGCACCGGCGCCCGATTCGCGTCGTTACCGAGGACGGTGATGTGCACCGTCGCCTCGTCCCACAGCGAGGGCGCGCCGGTGGTGTACACCCGGTACGTCACCTCGTACGAGCCGGGAGTGGTCGGCGCGAGGTAGCGGAGCACCCCGCCCGAGGCGAAGGCGAGCGCGTCGCTCGCGGGTTGCGCGCTCACGCTCGCCGGGTCGAGGGTGGGTCGTCCACCGGCCGGCGACACGTCGTTGTCGAGCACGGGGATGTCGACCTGGGCACCGGCCCGGACGGTCACGGTGTCATCGACCGCGATGGGGGCGATCTCGGGCGCCGGCGGCAGCAGGTAGACGGTCGCCTCCCCGCTGACGCGGGCCCCCTCGTCGTCGGTGCCGTCGCTCACGCTGTAGGTGACGGTGCCGAGGAGACCGGCCTCGCCCGTGGCGGTGCTCCCCGAGACGCGGAGATCGTTCTGGCCGACCGTGTCGACGCTGAGCGAGGCACCGTCCTCGGCCACGGCGACGACATCGCTCAGCAGGAGGACGCGTCCCGTCGGATTCGACACCGCCGAGAACACGTCGAGGGTGGCGTCCTCCTGCGGGCGCACGAACGCGACGACGGGAGCGGTCGACAGCTGCGCCGGGGCGTCCGCGGCCAGCAGGGTGATGCGGGCGGTGCCCGTGGCATCCCGTCCCCCGTCGGAGACCGTGAAATCGACCCGGTACACGCCCGGTTGCGACGCGGTGAAGTCGAAGGTCGTGCTGCCGCCGATAACACCCGCGGTGGCCGCGGCCTCGTCGAGGATCCGGACCGAGCTGAGCGAGACGGCCCCCGCGGTCCCGGTCACGTGCGGGCCGACATCGACCGTGAGGCTCGACCCCACCGTGTCGACGACGGCGAAGGACTGCACGGCGAGGCCGGGGTCAGGGGCGACACGGATCAGCAGCGGCTTCGTCGCCACGGCTCCCCGGGTGTCGGCGACGGTGACGTCGAGCTGGATCGTCTGCTCGCCGCCGGAGCCGTCGTCGGCGTGCTGGTAGACGACCTCGCCCGCCGGGGTCGAGGTGACACTGCCGACTCCGCCCGGGTTGTCGACCGACAGCAGCAGCAGCGGGTCACCGTCGGGATCGACCCATCCGGGGAGGACGGGGACCGTGATCGTGCCGCCGCGCGCGACCTCCGGGGTGGGCCAGGGCTGAAGACACTTCTCGACACCGCACCACACGGGGGCGGCGTTCGCCGCTTCGGCCGAGACGGTCAGCGTGACGGTGGTGGGGGCGGATGTCAGCCCGTCGGGCGTCGTGCCGTCGGTCACCGCGTACGAGAACGTCGCCGTGCCGGTCGCCTCGGGGCGCACGCGCACCGCGAGGCGCTGATCGTCGTCGGTGAGACTGAGCTCACCGAAGCCGGGATCGAGACCTGTGACGCTCTCGCCGACGATGCTCAGCACGTCTTCGTTGGGGTCGTGGTCGTTCAGCAGGACCGGAAGGGTGACGAGGCGGCCCGCCCGCACGCCGAACGCGTCCGGCTCCGCGATCGGGGGCTTGGGGTCGAGAACGACGCTGAGCTGCTCATCGCTCTGGACCGCGGCTTGCTCCGTCCTGTCGTCGAGGCTCCAGTTCTGACTCGACGCGACGAGCGTCCCGTTCGGGACGGTCCACACCCAGCCGCTGCGCGTCTCGTTCAGGATCACGGCGTGGTCGGTCGCGACGAACACCGGACGACGCTGATCGGGAAGCGTTCCCCCCGCGTAATCGAGCGGCGTCTCGCCCGCGTCGGAACGCCAGAGCGTTCCGCCGGCCTCGCCGGGGAGCAGCCACGCCGCGTACGCGACGCCCCCGTGCGAGATCGGCTTGGCGGGCTGCCCGAGAACGGTGCCCCCGCCGCCCACCTCGCGGTTCGGTCCGGAACCGTCGACGGGAATCGCCCACAGCGACTGCTCGTCGGCGAGGTAGACCGCGCTGCCCGCGGAATCGGGAGAGCTGACGACGGCCTGGTCGACCACGGCGACATCGACCGGGTCGGCCCCGCGCACCCACACGCGCCCCGCGTCGCCGTCGACGAGAACCCAGGTGTCTCCGGCCGCCGAGAGGAGCGGGGTGGACACCTCGGCGGCGAGCGCATCGCGCGCGCGCACCTCGTCGGCGGCGATGTCGTAGCGGATGACGGAACCGTCCGCCGAGGAGTACGCGAAGAGCATTCCGCGGTCGTCGAGGGCGATGGCATCCGCGGTGTACGACGGGGAGTCGCCGCCGGTCGAGCCGAACGGATCGAGTTCGGATGCCGCCTGCCCGGCCTCGCTCAGCCGGCCGGTGAACAGCGTGCCGGTGTCGGTGCGGTACACGACGAAATCGCCCGCCGTGACCACCGAGGTCGTGCCCGCGGGGGTGTCGGGGGCGGACGAGAGCTGCTCCTCCTGCAGGTCGACCGGCTGGGCCTCGTCGATGCGCGAGAGCTTGCTGTAGCTGTCGGTGAACAGGTACGCGCCGTCCGCGCTCTGCGCGACCTCGCTGGGATTGCCTGCCGACCGCACGGTGTCGAGCTCGCCCACCGAGGTGTTGACCCGGGCGTAGCGCTGGCCCTCGCCGGTCTGCAGAGCCCAGACCGAGGTGTCGACCTCGGGGGTCTCTTGCGCGTCGAGGCCGGGCCAGACGACGCTGGCCGTGATCACGAGAGCCGCAGCCGCGAGCGTGGAGGCGAGACCGACGACCGTACGTCGCCGCATCACAGCACCCCCGTGGCGTACAGCGCGGCGACGACCACGGCGCCCGCGGCGACGACCGTCGCTCCGGCGAGCGCCCAGGGCAGGACGCGGTGCGACGCCGGCCCGGGAGCCGAGATGTCGGTGTCTTCGTCGCGGGCGAGGCCCGTCACCCCGGAGCGGTCGCGGAGTTTGCGCGCGCCCTCGCGCTCGATGTGCGAGCGCGTGGGCCCACGCAGCGCCGTGTCGGAGAAGTCGACCACCCCGGCCGACGGCGACCAGGCGGCGCTGGGCACCTCGAGAGGGGTCGCGGCGAGGCCGAGCTCGGTCTGCACGTGCTGCAGGTCTTCGCCGAGAGCGCGCGCGCTCGGATGCCGGTCCTGCGGGTTCCGTGACATCGCGCGGGCGAGCGCGGCCTGGAGGGACGGCGGCACGTCGGAGCGGGATATCTCGGTGTACGACGCGCGCGCGATGCGGCGCCGCAGCTGCTCGCGCGAGTTCTGCCCGCGCTCACGACGCTCGAAGGGACTGTGCCCGGCCAGGAGCGAGTAGACGGTCGCCCCGAGACTCCACACCTCGCTCGAGACGGTGCCGGCGGTCTGTTCGGCGATCACCTCGGGGGCGCTCCACGGAACCGACATCGCGAGCATCTCGTCGGCGTCCTGGCGCACCAGCGACGACGAGATCCCGAAGTCGGCGAGGACGGGCGCCCCGAAGGTCGTGACGAGGATGTTGCTCGGCTTCACGTCGCGATGCACCAGACCCGCGTGATGAGCCGACTCGAGGGCTCCGGCCATGCGCACGCCGATGGCGAGGACCTCGGGCACGGGGATCCGTTCGACCCGGTAGCGCTGGGCGAGCGATCCCGGGCAGTACTCCATGACGATGTAGGGCCGGCCGTCGGCGGAGATCCCGGCCTGGTACACGGTGACGATCGAGGGGTGCGCCGAGAGGTGCGCGAGCACGTCGGCCTCGGCGTTGAACATGCGGCGGAGATCGGGATCGCGCACGTCGCTCGGGAGGACCTTGACCGCCACCTCGCGACGCGGCATGTCCTGCCCGTAGAGGAAGACGTCGGCGAAGCCCCCGGAGCCGAGCGGACGGATGTACGCGAGCCCGGGCAGGATCGGCGGCGACGAGGGGAGGCGCTGCGGCATGGTGCCCCCTCCCGGACGACGCGCCCGCGTCTGGCCGGGCGGACAACCCGGCAATGCTAACAAAGGCGCCTCCGGGATCCCGGGGGCTGTGGACAAGCTCAGGATGCCGCGTCGCCGGGGTCGCGCGGATCGAACGGCGCATCGAGGGAACGCGTCAGTTCGTCGAGCATCGCCGCCACCTGCGGCTCCACGTATTCGGCGATCGCACCCTGGATGCGCAGGCGGTGGTGCAGCAGGATCGTGCACACCTCGCGGCCGATCATGTTCGCGTAATCGTCGGCGAGACCGACCTCCTGACGCAGCGCCGCCTTCGCGGCATCCGACAGCGGAGGGAGGGCGGGGATCACCGCGTCTTCTTCGGCGGCCAGGCCGGTGAGGGTGAAGAGGAACGGCGCTCCGGGCTCGGGCTCGGGGTCGAGCGGCAACCCCTCGAACTCGGGTTCGAGCCCTTCCGCCGGACGGTACGAGCGACGGCGGTTGCGTTCGGCCTGCTGGTCCAGTTCGGCCTGCAGCATCGGGAGGTTGCGTGCGGTGTACTCGGCAACGGCGTGATCGACGATCGTCTTCACGCGGGTGGACAGACCGTGCTGGACGCCGTGGGGGACGTCGGAACCGAGACCCGCCGCGGAGAGGACCGGGGATCCGAAGCACCGACGACACGGCGCGATGCGGCCGCGGTGGTTCGCGGGCTCCCACCGGGGCAGCCATTTCAGCCAGGCGTCCACCGCCTGGCCTACCTGGGTCTCGAGCGACCGCTCCACACTCCTACGCTAGACCGACACGCCCGGGCAGCGGGGATCATCGTGTCTCCCGCGCGTCACACCCGCGCCCCTGGCGACGATCAGGGGGTGTCGTCGTCTTCGTCCTCCCAGGTCCACCGCGGGCGCTCGGTCCGCACGCGCACGAGGAACACTCCGAACACCGCCGCCAGCAGCGCAGCGGCCGCGAGCACGGCCCCGGGCCAGCCGAGGGCGACGGTCCCGGCCGCGGCGACCGCCCGCGCGGGGTCCGCCCCGCTGAACAGGCCTCCCACGACGATCCCGGCGAGCTCCCCCACGTAGGCACCGAGAGCGCACGGAACCGCGGTGAGATACCCGGGCGGCTCCGCTCGGAGCCCCCAGAGCAGGATGCCGGCGAAAAGCGCGGTCGCGACCACGAGGCCGATGACCCCGGGGATCGGGCCGAGACCCGTCACAGGGATGACGTCGCGATCGAGAACGAGGCTGGCGACCCCGAGTCCACCGATCCCGAGAGCGACGAACGTCACGGTCGCGAAAACGACAGCGACCGGCGGGGTCACCCCCGCCGGTCGCGGCGCGTCGGTCATGGCATCCCGCCTCAGACGACGGACACCTGCGGGCCCGCTTCGAGGGTGCGCTCGTACTCGCGCTGCGCCTCGTCGTTCAGCTCGGTCACGCGCCGGCCGCGACGCGCGACCCACGCGCCGAACCAGATCGTCAGCTCGCGCCCGAGGACGAATGCGACGATCGCAAGCGGAGCGAGGACGTTGTCGCCGAGGAGGTCGACGCCCTCTCGGGCGGTGAGCATCCAGAACGGCGCGGCGAAGAGGGCACCGAGGAGATGCCCGCCCCAGGCGATCACGCCCACGACGAGGCCCCAGACCACCCAGTGGCCCCACCGGCCGCGGTTGATGAGGGCCCCGAGGAACCAGAAGCCCAGGTAGAAAGCCACGGTCGGCACCCAGAGACCCCACGTGGCGAGGGCGCCGAGAGCGGCATTCGCGAGCCCGGACACCTCGAGATCGCCCGTCAGCAGACGCAGACCGAGGGTCGCCGCAAGGTAGAGGACGGCGAAGCAGAGCGCGGCGAGCAGACCGATCGCGCCGGCCGCGCCGCGGTTGCCGCGCGGACGCGGGGCTTCGGGGGCCTGGACGAAGATCGGCTGCGCGGCGTTCGCGTACGCGGTCGGGGAGGCCGTCGTGGGAGCGTCCGTCGATCGTGTGTCGTAAGCGGTGGTGGACGCCACCGGAGTCGAGGACGCTCCGGCCGCCGCGGCACCTGCGGCGACGGCTCCCCCGGCAGCCGCGGCCCCGGCGGTGTCGCCGTAGGCGTCGTAGCGTTGCGTGGACGCGTCGGTCGTCGCCGCGGCGGGCGCCGCCTCGGGCTCCGCCGAAGCCGCGTACGCGGCCCAGCGGGCGTCTTCGTCATCGAGGTCGGTCGTGGTCGTGGGGGCGACCGGCGACGCGTCGTGAACGGTCGCCGTGGTCGTCTCGGTCGCCGCGGGCGTCGACGACACGTGCTGGTCGCGCTCACGCTCGTCCCAGGCGGCGGCAGCCTCGGCGGGGTCGACGGCATCGCGCTGGGCGGCCTCGGCGTCGGCCAGGCCCTCGTGCGCGCGCCCGACCACGTCGTGCGCCTCGTCTTTGGGCTCGTCGACGGGGTCACCGTACGACTGGGGGTCGCTCATCGGGGTCTCCTCACGCGCGCAAGTATCTGCGGCGTCAGGCTAACCCGCGCTCGTCGCCGTACGGCGCAGGCGTGCCGTCGTGTGTCGGTCTCGACCGTGTCGGTGGCGGCATCTAGGGTGACTTCATGGCCCGTCGCGTGTTTCGTCCGACCGGCGCAGCCGTGTTCGCGGTCGCGGCGGTGCTCGCCCTGAGCGCGTGCGCGCCGGACGACGGCGGCTCAGCCGCACCGACGGCACCGGCGGCGGAGTCGCCCGCCTCCCCGACGGCGACACCCATCCCCACGATCACCCCGACCGTCGCCCCCGCGGCCATCCCCACAGACTGCCGCGCGATGCTCTCGGCCGACGTCCTGGCCCAGTTGGCATCCGTCCCACTGAATGACCCGTCGGTCGGTGCCTCCGGGCCGCAGCCCGACGGCTCGCTCATCTGCATCTGGCGCGATCCCGGCGCCGACACGACGGGCCTCGAAACGCGTATCACCCGCGTCGACCGCGGCCCCGCCCTCGACATGCTGAACGACCTCGTCGCCACGCAGGGCTTCAGCTGCTACACGCCCGACGACGGCACGCGGTGCGAGAAGACGTGGATCAACGACACCTACCCGGTCAACGACGGTCGCACGCTCTTCTGGCGCGACGACGTCCTGATCGACACGCAGTACTCCAACCTCGCGCCGACGGGTTACACCGCGAGCATCATCGCGTCGATCTTCGGCTGATCGCTCACTCGGCGAAGGCTCGGGATGCCACCGTCTCGGCGTACCCGTCCGGCATCCAGTTCGTGAGGGTCGACGACACCCACCGATCGCCGCGGATGTCATGCACCTCGACGACACCGCCCGCCGCGCGCTCGCAGTGGACCGTGTCGCCGGAGACCTGGCATCCGAATCCCTGCGACGACAGGGTCGCCTGAACAGCCGAGGCCCCCTCGGGGGTGACGGTCGACACCGTGGTCTCCATCGATCGACCCGCCGTCCCCCGCCAGTGACAGGTCACGACCACGGTCGCCCCCGACGCCGCGACGGCCTCGGGGGTCGACGCCGCCGGGGTCCGACGCTGCGTCAGGAGATTGTTGCGCGACCAGACCAGCGACGACCAGAGGTCCGCCGTGTAGAGCTCGCGACAGGTCGACGCCGGAGTCGGAGCCGGCTCCGGCGTGGCCGTGGGAGCGGACCGGGCCGCGCGGAGCGTGTCACCGACGAAGATCACGGATGCCGGGATGCCGGGGACCGCGAGAACGACCAGGACGGCGACCACCACGGTGCAGATGATTCCCACCGGCCACGCGATCCACACGTTCCGGCCACCGACTCGCGCCATCCGTTCCTCCCCGTCCACGGTAGGCGCACTCCCCCGACGCATCCGGCCTCCGACACGCCGCGGACGCCACACGTCGCGCGTTCGAAACGGCGCGGACACGACGAAGGCCCCCGGCATGAGGCGGTTTCTAGGGGTCGTCGCAACACCAACTGAACTAAACGAGTTCTAGCAGACGCTGGGCTGGGGTGTCCCAGCCCAGCGTTTTGCGTGGGCGGCCGTTGAGCTTCTGGGCGACGTGCTCGAGGTCTTCCGGACCGTAGACGGACAGGTCGGTGCCTTTCGGGAAGTACTGCCGGAGCAGGCCGTTGGTGTTCTCGTT